>NZ_FZLB01000033.1:0-8912 GCF_900196775.1 Helicobacter bizzozeronii | reverse complement strand
GGCAGAGTCTCGCCTTTAGTCAAGCCTTGAGAGTGGATAATCTTTGAGGCTTCCTTACCCTTTTGGGCAAGATGCCCATGCCCAAACCCTAACTTGGGCTTGTAGATTGGTTGAAAGTCTCTACAAGGGGGTTCAAGCAAGGATTTGGCATTCTTGCTTGCGGGGTTTAACGCACTGCCATGTGGGTGGGGTATTAATCTGCAAGTCAGAGGGCTTAATGGCAGTTCCGCCCGATTCTAATATATCAGACGCGCCAGCAACTTCTCCACCGCTAAACCCCGTTTGGATTTGATGTTGTATTTGATGGTCATTTTTGTGCTATTTTAGAAAGTTAAGGGTTGCGTGTCTTAGCTAGAGTATAATTAAGGTTATCTCAACGAAAGGAATTTCCATGCAAGACTCCCATGAACGCACTCTCTTTGATCAGATTTCGCAGCGGCTCGAAACGCTCACGAATTTGGAGGCTAACCGCCCTGATAAAAATATCCATGAGGAATTAGCCAAGCAGGGCTTGGAAAGACGCGACTTTATGAAGTGGGTGAGTGCCATGACAGCCACTTTAGCCCTACCGGCTAGCTTTGTGCCCTTAACCGCTAAAGCTGTTGAGATGGCCAATCGCCTCCCAGTCATTTGGCTACACATGGCAGAATGCACAGGGTGTAGTGAAAGTCTCCTTAGGAGCGAAGACCCCAGCATTGATAGCGTGATCTTTGATTACATCAACCTAGAATACCACGAGACGATTATGGTGGCTAGCGGACACCAAGCAGAGCACAACTTGGAACAAGCGATCCAAAAGCACAAGGGGAACTATATTTTGCTGGTGGAGGGGGGGATTCCCCAAGGCACAGAGTATTTTTTAACCATTGGGAGCGAGGGGCGCACGGGGGCACAAGAGTGTGTCCATGCCGCCAAATATGCCAAAGCCATTTTAGCCATTGGGACATGTTCGAGCTTTGGGGGCGTGCAGGCAGCTTACCCCAACCCCTCTAATGCACAGGCTTTAAGCAAGATCATCAGCCAGCCCATTATCAATGTGCCCGGCTGTCCGCCTAGTGAAAAAAACATTGTGGGCAATGTGCTCTATTTGCTCATGTTTGGCACAGCCCCCAGATTAGACGCCTATAACCGCCCCACTTGGGCTTATGGGCACCGGATACACGACCAATGCGAACGCAGGGGGCATTTTGATGCGGGCGAGTTTGTCCAGCATTTTGGGGATGAGAATGCCAAAAATGGCTTTTGTCTTTACAAAGTGGGTTGCAAGGGGCCTTATACATTTAATAATTGCTCCAAGTTGCGTTTTAACTCCCATACAAATTGGCCTATTGGGGCTGGGCATGGCTGTATTGGGTGCTCTGAACCCAATTTTTGGGACACCATGAGCCCTTTTGAAGAACCCATCTCAAACCGCTTGATCACGCCTCTTACCAGTGCTTTTGGGGGGGTGGGGGCTGATAGGGTGGCAGATAGTGTGGGCATTGTGGCTCTGAGTGCTAGTGCAATTGGCATTGCGATGCATGCGGTGATCTCAGGGTTAGCCAAAAATAAAGATCAATCCGATGGAGATGCAACAAGGAGTTCGCATGGCTAAGAAAATCATTGTCGATCCCATCACCCGCATTGAGGGGCATTTGCGCATTGAGGTGATCGTAGATGATCACAATGTGATCACCGATGCGTTTTCTTCTTCCACCCTCTTTAGGGGGCTAGAAACCATCATTAAAAACCGCGACCCACGCGATGCGGGCTTTATCGCCCAACGCATTTGTGGAGTCTGCACTTACTCACACTACAAAGCCGGCATTAGTGCAGTTGAGGACGCTTTGGGGATTGTGCCCCCTTATAACGCCCAGTTGGTGCGTTCCTTGATGAATATTGCGCTCTTGTTGCACGACCATGTGGTGCATTTTTACACCTTGCATGGGCTGGATTGGTGCGATCTGCTGGGCGCGCTCAAAGCCGACCCCAAAAAGGCTAGCCAAATTGCCTTCCAATACAGCGATTACCCTTTGGGCACGGGGGAGGATGAGCTTAAAGAAGTGCAAAAACGCGTGGGGGATTTTGCCAAACAGGGGGCGTTGGGTCCCTTTGCCAATGGCTATTATGGGCATAAAACCTACCATCTCAGTCCCGAGCAAAATCTCATTGTGCTCTCCCACTATTTGAGATTGCTGGGTATCCAAAGAGAGGCAGCTAAGATGACCGCCATTTTTGGGGCCAAACAGCCCCACCCGCAGAGTTTGACCGTGGGCGGGATCACTTCTGTTATGGATGTGCTAGACCCCACCCGTTTGGGCGAATGGAAAAGCAAATTTGAGATCGTAAAAGATTTTGTGCAACGGGCTTATTATCCGGATATTGTGATGGCAGCTAACATGTTCAATCAAGAGGACAGCGTGCTCAAAGGCTGTGGGCTTAAAAATTTCATCGCCCATGAGGAGATTTTATTGAGCCGGGGCAAGTATTTGTTGAGCTCTGGGGTGGTGCTCAATGGGGATTTGGGCACTTTGCACCCCATTGATGAAAACCTCATCAAAGAGGAGGTTACGCATTCATGGTATCAATATGATCATGATGCCGTGGCTTTACACCCCTATGATGGGGAGACCACCCCCCATTATACCGGCTTTAAAGAGGGGCAGAGTGTGGGACCAGATGGTAAAATGACCGCCAGTAAGGTTTTGGACACGCAGGGCAAATACTCTTGGATCAAATCCCCCCGCTATAATGGCTTGCCTATGGAGGTGGGGCCTTTGGCATCGCTAGTTATAGGGTTAGCGGCTAAAAATCCCCACACAACCAAAGTCGCCCACCAATTCTTAAAAGACACCCAATTACCCATCGAGGCGATTTTCAGCACTTTGGGGCGCACCGCCGCGCGTTGCTTAGAGTCCAAGATTTTAGTCGAAAATGGCTTGCAAACTTGGGATTCTTTGGTGGAGAACCTCAAATCCGATCAGAGCACATGCGCACCATATGTGATCGACAAAAACAAAGAATACAAGGGGCGTTATATCGGGCAAGTGCCAAGAGGCATGTTGAGCCACTGGGTGCGGATCAAAAATGGGGTGGTCGCCAATTACCAAGCGGTCGTCCCCTCTACTTGGAATGGGGGGGCTAGAGATGCTCAGGGGCAAAGGGGACCCTATGAGATGAGCTTGATTGGCACTAAAATTGCGGATTTAACCCAACCCCTAGAGATCATCCGCACAATCCACTCCTTTGATCCCTGCATTGCATGCTCGGTGCATGTGATGGATTTAAAAGGGACTCAGTTAGGGGAATTTAAAGTCCAACCCAGTTTTATCAAGGGGGCACACCATGCCAAAGAATAGTTACCACGCCTACCAAGAGTTTTCCGGCTTTGTGCGTTTGTTTCACTGGATGCGTGCCTTTGCCATCTTTTTTTTAGTGGGGAGTGGGTTTTACATCGCCTATCCCTTTTTACAGCCCAGTTCCAGTGTTTATAGTGGCATGTATTTTTTGCAAGCCTATATCCGCAGCGTGCATATCATGTTGGGCTTTATCCTCATTGCCATCTCTCTTTTTAGGTGCTATCTCTTCTTTTTTGATCGCAAAAGCGGTGCAGAACGCTCATCGGCTAAAAATATAGGGAATCTAAATGCGTGGATCAAGCAGCTCAAGGTGTATTTTTGGATCGGCAAGGCACAGGGTGGCGCAGGGGCTTACAATCCCCTCCAATTCATTGCCTATTTGGGCTTGTGTATCTTATTGGTCCTCATTTCTCTAAGCGGGGTGGTGCTCTACTACAATGTCTATCACAATGGCTTAGGCGCGTTTTTAGCCCCCTTGTTTAAGTGGTTTGAGGTGTTGTGTGGGGGGCTTTCCAATGTGCGTTATATCCACCACCTTGCCACTTGGGGGATCATCCTCTTTGTGCCCGTGCATGTTTATATGGTGGTTTTCCACTCCATCAGGTTCCCCGATGGGGGGGCTGATAGCATGATTAGTGGCATGCGTTATGTCAAGGATCGATGAAAATCCTGATCTTGGGCATTGGCAATATTTTATTGGGCGATGAGGGGGTGGGGGTGCATTTGGCTAACTTCTTGGCGTGTAATTACCGCTTTGGGGGCACACACGATGTGGAATGCATGGACGGGGGGACTATGGCGCAGGCATTAATCCCTTGGATTGTGGAATGCGATCGCCTCTTGCTTTTGGATTGTGTGAGCGTGGCGGGGGCGCAAGTGGGCGATCTCTATTGTTTTGACTTCCAACAAATCCCCCAAGACATCACTTGGGCGGGGAGCGCGCATGAGGTGGAGATGTTGCAAACCTTGAAACTCACCACCTTGATGGGCGATTTGCCCCCCACCACTATCATTGGTCTGGTCCCCTCTATTTTGCAAGACAATACTAGTTTTGATCTCAGCCCTCCCATGCTCAAGGGGGCACACCTAGCCATACAAAAGGCTTTGGAGATTTTAACCCAATGGGGCGTGAGCGCCACTCCCAAACCCACAATCAAGAGCCTAGAGGCAATTACCCAAACTTCTTATAGGATGGTCTGAATGGAAAACTTTGTTTTTAAATTTGAATCGGTTGGGGAATTAGGCATACAAGTGGGGGCGTTATTTATGGATTTTTTAAGCGCGCATGCACACGCACAAGGCTTATCCTATGCCATAGCCCCAGAGGCTTTCTACTTGCAAGCCACGCCAGAGCAAGCCCAAAGCTTTGCTGATTTTTTAAGCCAACACCTGCCCCTAGCACTCAGTTTTAAATTTGTGGGCGTGGAGGTAACCGGGGAAACCCCAGAGTTTAACGCCTCCCCCAAAATTGCCCCCCCTATAGATGTGCTAGAGGAACGCCATGCCCTAGAGCAAGGCAATTTAGATGGGATTGGAGAAGTCATTTATGAGCAAAAACCTTGCTTGGATTCTGCAGAAATCACACATGCTTTTTGCGGCATTTTAGATCGCCTCCAGCAAAAACAACATGTGATCGTGAAGACCTCTAGGGGGATTTACACCCTCTCTTGCACCCCCCTAGAAAACTCCAGCGTGCTCTTTATGGATTTGGCAAGCATCCTCTCTTTAACCCGTTTGGATTCAAGAAGCGCACAGGCACTCTGCACCCTAGAGAAACCCCAACTTGTAGCGGTCCTCAAAGAGGTCTTTGTATCAGATTTTCAGAGTCTAGAGATTTACGCCCAATTACCCTATGATTTTGGGCTTGCCATCTTGGCACACTTGGGGCTCAAGCGGGACATCTCTTATTTGTTCATGGCATCCAGCCCCAATACCCCGCATTTGAGCTACACCACAAAAGCCCCGAGTTTCCCCAATCAAATTTTCAGTGTTGCCAAAAATGGACTCTTATTGCCCCATGCCCGCACGCATGCCAACCCCACCTTAGAATTTGTGCGTCAAGAAGCCCCCAAAGAGCCCCACTTGGTCTTGTATTTGAATTTTGAACGCCCCACTTGCTGTTGGGTCTATGATGGGGTGTATAAAGAATTATTACGCTGGCAAGTGCCCACCTCTCCTAGCACATTGCTCCAAGAAGTGCAGAAAAATGCCAAGGGGCGTAAGCTCTATGCCAATTACCAAAAAGCCTACCCGGAGTTATGCGCCCGCCTAGAACAAAGCCCCACCACAGAGCCAAGCCATAATCTCTTGGACTTCTTGGCTGGTTTGCTCCAAGTTTTGGGCATGAGTGAGGCGCATGACCCCTATGTGCTCTTCAATCAAGCCAAAAGCTTTTTACGCACCAAGGGACCCTATGTTGATTTTAAACTGGCTAAAGACCCCCCCAATCTCAACCCCGCCCCCACGCTTAGAAGTGCGATGAGTTATGTCTTAGGGGGCACGGACGCACCCACCATGTGCTTTGGTATCCTCGACTCTTTGGCGCAATTTTTAGGCAATCTCATCTATGACACACATACCCAATTCCATTGCAACCATGTCTATTTGTGTGGGGAAGTGTTTTTACAAAAAGTCTTTTTGGATCTCTGCATGGAATATTTCCCCAAAGAATGCACCCCCATCTTCCCCCTCAAACACATGGATTACCTAGCCTAGAGAATACGCCCTAAAATCAGCCAAAATAGGCTAAAATGTGCCATTTTCGGAGGTTGATGCCATGGATTTGAGGTATGTTAATGGGGCTCAGATGAAGAGGAATGCCAAAAATCGCTTGGATGCCTATTTTACCAAACCTGAGATCGCCCAAAAGTTATTGGCTAAAGCCAAGGAAGTGATTAGCCAGTATGAGGCTTTGGAGCAATACACTTGGCTTGAACCCAGTGTGGGAGATGGTTGCTTTTACACCCTTTTGCCAGAAGCTAAAATTGGCATTGACATTAGCCCAAGCAAGTTTGGCACCATACAAGCCAATTATTTAGATTTTACCCTACCCTCTAGACCCCTAATTGTCATCGGCAATCCCCCATTTGGACACCGCGGGGTGCTGGCATTAGAATTTATCAACCACTCTAAAGAGGCTGATTTTGTCTGTTTCATTTTGCCCATGTTTTTCCAAAGTCTGGGGAAGGGGTCTGTGCGTTATCGCGTGCGTGGTCTGCACCTGCTCTATGAAGAGAGTTTGCCCAAAAATTCTTTTTATCTGAGCGATGGGAGGGAAAAAGATGTGCATTGTTGTTTCCAGATTTGGAGCAAAAACCACCAAAACAACACAGAGGAATTTAGCTGGTACCGCCAAAAAGAAAAGCGCGAACCTTTTAGCAGCATTGTCAAAGTGGTTACCGTGTCCTTAGCCAAAAATAGAGAATGTGGCAAGGAGTGGATTTTTAACAAAAAGGCAAATTTTTACCTCTCCAGCACATTTTTTAAAGAAAACGCCGTTGTGAGAGATTTTGCCCATGTCAAGTATAAAAGCGGGATCGCCATCATTTATACGCCAAATGCGCCCAAAGAAAAACTAGACACGCTGTTCTTAAACGCCGATTGGATCAAGTATAGTTCGCTAGCCACAAATGGTTGTAGGCACATTGGGAAATCCCATATTTTTAGACTTTTGCAAGATGGAGGTTTATGATGTCATTGGATTTTAACCAAGTTTTGTTAAACCTGGTGGAGAAAAAATACGAGGAAATCGAAAGCAAGCGGAGGAGTGGCATTTTTGAAAAAATTTTGCGTTTTGAGGGGAATGCTATAGGTCAAATCGGAGAGAGTTTTATGAAGGAAGTGTTCGAGCTGTTGGGTTTGCCCCTAGACCCGTGCAATAAAGAGATTATTCATGATGAATATGATCTGCTCTCCAAGGGCAAGAAAGTGGAAATCAAGACGGCTCGAAAGGGTCTCAACAATAATAATTTCCAATTCAATGGGATTAATCCCAAATACAACTACGATTATATTATTTTGTTGGGCATCACGGTTGAGAGCGTGCATTACTATATTATTGACAAAAAACAAGACTATATCTATAAACACAAGGAACGCAAAGAGGTGATTCGCATCCACAATAAAGAAAAACAGCTGGTGGCCATGAATCCGGGTAACCAAGCCAATTATAAACTCACTCTCACCCTCAGCGATCTAAAACCCATCACAAGTTTTGAAAAGGATTTACGGGCTTACTTTTGTGGGTGATGCCATTAGAGAGATTTTGCCAAAGCCTCTATGTGGGCTTTGCATGCTGCAGGGCTTTTTAAAAACGATAAAATTAAGCCCTTGTGTGGTCCTTACAGCCTACTCAAAACCTCTTAAAAACTGATCACATAGTTGATAAAGGCGACTACATCGCGTCTAAGAATGAGGGCATCATTCACCTTGATTTTAGCGATCATCCCTTCTGAAAAAGCGCCCTTGCTGGCATAGTTAAGGTCGTTGATGGTGGGGATACGGATACCCATTTCAATGCCCTGGTGTTTGGTAAAATTAAGTCTAAACCCTAGATTAACGATGACCTGCACAAAGGCTGGCGAAAAAGAGGATTTAATCCCGGGATAATACTTGTTATTGATGTGCACTTGTTCTTGAAAAAACTTGTTTGTAGGCACACAGCCCCCAATAGGTCCCCCACGGCTATAAATCGTGGTTCCGATGCACTGCTGGCTTTGACCCATTGACCAAGAACTCCACCCAACCATCACGCCCACAAAAACACCAAAAGAACGCTTATCGTTACCATAGAAGTTGTGGAGCATATCCATACCACCGCCATAAAAAAAGTTATAGCCGGGTTGATTTTTGATGATGAATTTAGAATCAGAATTGCCACTATAGACAGAATTAGCATCCCCTGCTTGCCCGCTAAAAAAGCCGTAAAAACGCAACCCAAAGCGTTTTGTTTGGCCAAAGAAAAGCTTGAAACCCGCTTGGAGATCTCCCCCAAAAAGATTGCCGCGGTAAGGATTTGTGGCTTTAATAGTCGAACCGGGGAAACCCGGTATTGTGTATTGGATTGTTGTGTCTTGTTTAAAAGCACCCGAGGCGTATGAATATTGGAACCCTCCGCCTATAAATACACCGCTCTTCTCCGCATTCAAGGGGAGTAACACAAAGAATCCCACAACACTTGGTAAAAGCGTGTTGACAAGTTTCTGTTTAACAGCCATATTTTCCCCTTTAAGGTGGGTTAATCCAAAAAAACTAGAAACCATCCCCACACCCCCAAATGCCCTAAAATCGATTTAGGGGTCATTCTAGCACATAATACAAGGCTTTTGGCAAAAAACTGGCTACCCAAGGGGGAAATAGATATGCTTGATAACTTTTTGGTTTATATGTTAAGTATTTTTTAAGACAAATGAGATTAGATTATTCCAAAAAAGGGACAGATGCTACCCCTTTTTAGGAGGGGCTTCATTTCACCCAAAATAAGGAATTACATGCATACCTATGGTAGTTTGACTATCGAGAACTTGATTATCGAGCACTTGGTGATTAAGAATTTAACCATCAGTGATTTAAAAG
>NZ_FZLB01000043.1:0-14549 GCF_900196775.1 Helicobacter bizzozeronii | reverse complement strand
GCCTCCCCCCTCCCCCCAAATCCGGCGTAAAAACCACCTCTTGGATACACGCCCCTTTTTGGCTCCTCTGCCCCATTTGGATCACCACATCGATCGCACTTTTAAAATAGCGCGCCACTAACGCCAAATCCAGTTGGCTTTTTTGGCTCATCTCAATGTTAAGGGCGATTGCCTCTAAAACTTGATGGACGCTATTAGCGTGCAAGGTAGAGATCATGCCCTTATGCCCTGTGTTGCCAAATCTTAAAAATAAAAGGGCGTTGCGTGTGTCGATCTCACCCACCATCAAGCGATCCGGGCTCATGCGCATCGCCATATTCAGGGCATCTTCATAGCTCAAATAACCCCGCTCCCCCTTGCCCACCAATAACCCCACGCTGTTAGCAAAGGCACGCAAATCCAGCTCTAAACTATCCTCCACGCTCACAATGCGGCTTTGTTTGGGGATATAACCTAATAACGCATTTAACAAACTGGTCTTGCCACTAGCCGTGCCTCCGCTAATCAAAATATTATATTCCCCATGCGCTAAGCTCTTGATCGTTTCATAGTCATAGGCACAGGTGGGTAATAAATTAAATTCCTCTAGTACAAATTTGCGTGTGCTGGGCACACGGATATTCAGGCTAATTTGGTTATTGGTGGTGATGCTAAAGTGATTAGCACTCACGCGGTAACGGCTAAAGGGCAAAGAACAATTCAGCGTGGGGGCTTGCAAGCCAAAGGGCAGGGCGTAATAGCTGGCTAATTGCTCACAAAAGCGCAATAAAAACTCTTGGTCTAAATTTTCATCACAGACACGCTCGCGCGTGCCATCTAGGCAATACAGCCACAACTCTTTTTGGGTGTTGCTGATGAGCTCAGTGATCCCGCTTTCTAAATAAGGGCGTAGGGTGTCAATTTGGGCTTTTAAGACCTTGTGGGTGCTAAACTCTAGCATCGCTTCAAGGCATTTTCTAAATCCTGTGGCGTGTCAATGCCTAGACTATGGCTTTGCACGATACTCACTTGGATGGGCTTTTGGTGGTAGAGTGCCCGGAGTTGCTCGAGTTTTTCGATTTCCTCTAGGGGGCTTTTGGGGAGGTTGCAAAATTCTAGGAGGTTATGGACTTGGAAACCATAAATGCCAATATGCCCTAAAAAGGGGTTGCCCTTTTGATCGCGATCGTAAGGAATGGGTGCTCTAGAGAAATAAAGGGCGTGGTTTTTATCCCCCAAAACCACCTTCACCCAGTTAGGATCGCTAGCTTCTTGTGGGGTGATGATCTTAGCGCATGTGTGCATGAAGGGGGTATCTTGGGAGGCTTTTAGCAAGGTGGCGATCACTTCATGTTCTAAAAAGGGCTCATCGCCTTGCAAATTCACAACGGGCGTTTGCGGGTCTAGCTGGAGGATTTGGCAAGCTTGCGCACAACGATCGGTCCCGCTGGTGTGGGTTTTATCCGTTAAAATTGCTGGGATTGCAAAATCCTCACAGACTTTAAGCAACAACACATCATCACAAGCCACCACCACTTCATCGACCTTTTGGGCGTTGCGTGCGGTGGCGACAATCATGGGGACTTGGTGGATGGTGGCTAATAACTTGCGGGGGAAACGCACCGATTGCAATCTAGCGGGGATGATGATCATAAATGTCCTTCTTTAAATATACTATTATAGCTATAAATCATAACTCATGGAAGTCATCAAGTAACTGCGATCTTGAGTGGTGGGGGCAAATTTAGGGTTATAGCCCGCATGGAAATACCCCACCTTATAGCCCCTATGCATCACCACTTGGTAGCCATTGAGGCGCACCATGAAATTAATGCGCTTGGTTAGGTGGTATTCTAGGGTCAAACCCAAACTTTGCGAATCAGCTCTAGGCGAATAGGTCAGCTTGCCTAAAAGTTGCCATGAAAATTGTTTGATCTTCCCCCCAACAATGCCCGCAATGGTTAGCGAATTGGCATTATAAAGATTGGTGTAGGCATCTTCATAGGGGGTGTCATCGGTGGTGTCAAAGGGGATGGGCGAGCCATTCCAGCCCAGTTGTGCGTTGGCATTGCCAAAATTCTTATACACCAACCAACCCACATGGTAATTTTTAATATCAAAGCGTTGCCGCACCAATAAACTTGCCGTGTCCCTGCCAATCAAATCCCCCCGATAATAAGTCTTAGCCAAAGTGGCACTATAAATGGGGAACCACGCATAGACTTGGGTTGAAACACCCCAGTTAGAAAAGCTAAAGTCTGCATTGGCTTGGAATCCGGGCGCATTGAAGTTTTTAGGGTAAAACCAAATAAAGGGCATGAGCAAAAAATGCTTGGATTTCCAAGTTACACTAAAGGCATGCATGCCATAATTGAAGCGTCTGCCGTCTGGATACTGGTAGCTCACGGGCGCGTAAAAATTGCGGATAAATTGGATATTGGCTAACCCCCGCCCATAGGTGCTAAACCACTCAAACTTAAAATGAGACCACTTGAAAAACACCTCAAAGCCTTGGTTATAACCCCGCAAAAATAATGCATTGCTCTTATAACGCCCTAGCTTGATCCCAAAAATATCCTTGTAGCTATAATCCAAATAGAGATTATACAGAATGTAATTTTTGGCATGCACAGAGTCTTGGTAACGGGCATAGGGCGTTTTGGTCCAAGGCGCATCCATCAAATAGCCTTCCCAACGCCCCATGTAATACCAGTTAGCGGGCTGGTAGCCTGGATCGATCCCGCTAGTATCCCTTAAAGTTTTGGTCGAATCGTAAGCCAACCCGCCCAGCTCGCCCCCAATGCCCGCCCTGAGCTTGTGATCGCTCACCCATTTGGGTAACAAATTGGCATCAATTTGTAACGCCCCCACAGCGGTAACATAACTTCCAGTCGGGTAAAGCCCCTTTTGGGAATTAATGGGCGTATTGTTAAAGCCAATGCGTGAAAAGGAACCCGCCTTGCCCCCTAGCTGGTAATCAAAAGCATGCAAATAACCCAAGCCCACCCACAAAATTTGGAAAACCACGCTTTGAAAAGAGAGTTTCAAGCACAATCCTTACAAACAGATAAAATTAGACAGGGAGAGGGACTCATTATACAACAAATACACCAAATTAAAACACCAGCGTGCCGCATTTTAACCACATGGGAGGGCACTTCACCCCCCAAGCCCATTTTGGACCCCAAAGCGATTTGCACCCAGATATGAGAACCCCCCATCAAGACCCTAAGTGCTAGTGATGCCCCTAAAAACTTCTTGCTATTAGCCTCGTCCAAGATGTCTTGGGCGGTGCGTTGGACATTTTGGCTAATGGTGGAGGAGGTTTGGGCAATTTGGGTGTTGTGCGCCATCGTTCTTTCTAAAGATTCCATTGCCATGTTGATTTGGGCGGTGTTTTGGGTCTGCTCCTCAATCATCATAGCGGTTTGGTTGATGGACTGGACAAACATGGAGATATTCACCTCAATTTTGTTCAAGGACTTTTGGGTGCACACGACAATATTAGAAATGCCCTTAGACTGCTCGATCAGCCCCCAAATCATGACACCCATGTTCTGCATCGACTCGGTGATTTTATCCAATATCTAGCTATCTAGTGTTGATATTATT
This sequence comes from Helicobacter bizzozeronii, assembly GCF_900196775.1. Lineage (NCBI taxonomy): Bacteria > Pseudomonadati > Campylobacterota > Epsilonproteobacteria > Campylobacterales > Helicobacteraceae > Helicobacter > Helicobacter bizzozeronii. Next base: position 10,958 of record NZ_FZLB01000043.1, on the reverse strand, counting down.
GGCCAGCTGTAAAAAACCCCCTTGCAACTGGGAGGTGTCCATATTGCCCCTAAAGTCATTGTGCGAATAGGTTTCAATGGTGTTAGAAATGTTGCAAAAAATGGAATTTAGAAAATGGGAAAAATCGTTGAGATTAGCCCCTAAGTGCTGGAGTGCGGGGTTGATCGCTTGGGCTTGGATATTTTGGGTGAAATCCCCCGTGCGCGCCCCATTTAAAACCACCAACGCCTCTTTAGAGAGGGTTTGATCGGCTTGGAAGTATTGCACAGCCTCTTGGATATTGTGGTTGAGCGCGCGCGCCATCTTGCCTAGCTCGTCTTTGGAACGCAAAACAATTGTTTGGGGGGCTTTTTGATTTTTGTGATTCGCAAAGGCAAAGAAGTCTTTAAGCCCCTTGTTAAGCGCGCGGATATTCCCCGTGATTTTGCGATAAAAGATGTAATATAGGGGCACGACCACCACTAGCAAAAAGATCGCAATGATCAAGACATAGAAATAAAATTTTTGACTCAAATCGTGTTTAACATCAGAGGTGATCACATGGGTGCGTTGTTGCACATTGTCCATATACACCCCTGTTGCAATCCACAAATTAGGCACCCCATCAATTTTTTGTGCATAAGAAATCTTTTGCACAGGGCGTGTGCTCCCATCTGGGAGAGGCTTGGGCACGATGTAATAAACAAATCTGCCCCCGCCATAGCTGCCTTGTAGAGGTCTTTAACATAATACACCCGTTTTTACCATGGAAGTTTTCCACGTTTGCGCCCACATGGAATTTGGGGTTGCCCGTAGAGACAGCGGTATAAAGATCATAGACGAAAAAATAACTTGAGTGATCTTTTTCAAAGCGAAACCCTTTGAGCAAGTGCTCAATCATCTGCTTTTTGGCTTCAAGGGTGGGGGCGTTTTTGATCGCATTGGAGAGGACAAACTCATCACATCCACAGACAGCTTGAGCTTTTCGCCCAACATGGCATTCAAATCTGTGCTGACCAATTTATCCACATGCTGGACAGATTCCTTAATTATGCACAAAGAGCAAGAGGGTGGTTGTCATCGCTACGATGGTGAGCAACCACAACGCAATAATTTGTTTGCCCAATGAAAAAGAAATGGAGTTTTTTGTTGCTTCCTTGATAGAAGCGATCTTGTGATTTTGTGGCATTAAAGCCCCCCTAATTCTGTGTTGTTCCTTGGGGTTGTTGGAGCGGGTAAAACCATTCAGATGATTGGGGGAGAATAAAGGGAGTATCACACAGGCTCAATCCTCAGATTAAAATTGCTCCTAAAGCGATAGACTAAGATTTCTTTAATTTTGTTTAAAACTGTCCCTTGAACATCCCTCCACTGCAAAAACACAGCAACTTATGGGGCTATTTTGAGTGTGTGCTCCCAAATTCAAACACGCTCTTGACTTTTTTAAGCTGGCTTAAGGGGAGGTGTTGGATCGTGCCTTGCCGATCGAATAAAACGCCCTCGCCCTCCAGCCCCGCCACCACAGCCTGAAAGCTCTCTTTTTCTAGCGTCCTCACTTCAACCAAGTCCCCCACAGAGAGTTCAAAGTGCCTAGGTTTGCTCAGTGTGCGCTCCAAGCCCATTGAGCTAACCTCTAGGGTATAGGAGCTAGGCATAAAATCATGCACATCTAAAAGTGGGGAGATAAGCAAACTGGCTTGTTCGCAGACCTCTAAACTGGTAGGACCTTGCAGGGCTTTAATGCTGATACGCAAGATGTCTTGTTGGTTTTCCTTGAGCAAAGCCACATCATAGAGCGCACAATCCATGCTTTTAAGCGTGCTTTCTAAGAGTTCTTCTAATTTTTGCAAATCCATCACAGACTCTCTAAGATTTTTTGGAGCCGTTGTTCTTGCTCTAGGGCGGTATCGATATGGAAACTAAATTGCGGGCATTTAAACCACCCGCTCACTTGCAAAACATAGGTTCTCAGCATGGGCGTGGCTTTTTTAAGAGCCCTTAGCACCTCTTGTTGCGTGTTGGGCTCAATAGATTGCGCATCGATATAGACATGGGCATGGTGCTTGCCCTTAGAGCAATGCACGCGGCTAAAGGTTAGCCCATTCAAGCGATCATCGCCCAGTGTTCCCAAACACTCTTGCAAATACTCCAATAACACCGCATCTAAACGCATCGCATGGATATTGTCCATCATAACACCCGACTTTTTTGGATTTCTTTAAAACTCTCAAACACATCGCCCACACGCACATCATTATAATGATCGAGCATGATCCCGCACTCATAACCCTTAGAAACCTCTTGGGCATCGTCTTTAAAGCGTTTCAAGGACACGATTTTACCTACATGCACCACGACCCCATCGCGAATCAAACGCACCTTGATTCCCTTGTTGATCACCCCATCGACCACCATACACCCCGCAATCGTGCCCACTTTGGGGATCACAAAGGTTTCACGCACTTGGGCTTGACCCGTGTCTTCTTCCTCAACAATGGGGCTCATCAACCCGCCCATCAAGGCTTTCATATCATCTAAAAGCGCGTAAATCACGCTATAAGTTTTGATCTCCACGCGTAATTCCTTAGCCTTGCTACGCACATTGCCCGTTGGGCGGATATTAAAGCCTAGCACCAACGCATGGGGGTTATTAGCCACCAAACTCAAATCATTTTCACTAATGGCTCCCACGCCCGCGCCCAAAATCTGCACGCCCACTTCCTCATTATTCAAGCCCAGTAAGCTGTGCTTGATCGCCTCCAAACTGCCCTGTGTGTCGGCTTTGAGCACCAGCGGGATATTTTTAAGCTCTTTATTAGCCACCATAGAAGAGAGCTCGTCAATGTGCACCTTTGTGCTCTTGCTCAAGGCTTTTTGGCGTAGGTAGGTCGCCTTTTTGTGCGCCAAACTCCTAGCGGTGTTCTCATTTTCCACCACCATTAAACTAGAACCCGCCATGGGCACCTCACTAAGCCCGGTGATCAAAGCCACTTGAGAGGGCCCTAAGCTTTGGATACCCTTACCTTGATCATCGCTCATGGTGCGCACTTTCCCAAAGGCGACATCTGCTACCACCGCATCGCCTACTTTAATGGTGCCATTTTGCACGATGATCGTTGCCACCGCCCCGCGCCCTTTTTCCACGCTCCCCTCCAAGACCACCGCACGAGCGCTCCCCTCCACACTGGCGCGCAATTCCATAATCTCAGCTTGGATCAAAATCGTTTCTAAAAGCGTGTCAATGCCTTGACCACTCTTGGCTGAAATGGGGATAAACTCATATTCCCCGCCCCAATCTCTGGGGTTAAAGCCCAATTCCGCACATTCAGCTTTGAGCTTATCCACATTGGCATTTTCCTTATCAATCTTATTCATTGCAATGATGATTTGCACGCCCGCATCTTTGGCTTGCTTGAGTGCTTCGATAGTTTGGGGCTTGACCCCATCATCAGCAGCGATCACAATAATCGCAATATCAGTAACCTTAGCCCCGCGTTCGCGCATTTGCTTGAACGCCTCATGCCCGGGGGTGTCAATAAAGGAAATCCACTTGCTATTTTTTTGCACCATATACGCCCCGATGTGCTGGGTGATCCCCCCTGCCTCGCTGCCTGCCACGCGTTGGTTGCGGATTTTATCTAACAAGGAAGTTTTACCATGATCGACATGCCCCATAATCGTTACCACTGGGGGGCGTTCGCTCAAAACTAGATCTTCCTCCTCATCAGCCTCCTCCACAAACACTTGCGCACTCTCAATGGAAACTTCTAAACCAAATTCAGCCGCCAAAATCTCAATGGCATCGCGATCCAAAAAGTCATTTTTGGTAACCATTAAGCCCAAATTAAAAAGGGTTTTGATCACATCGGCTAGATTGAGATTAGCACTCTGCGCAAACTCATAAACCCGCACTTCTTCAGAGACACTAATGACACTCTGCACGCTTTTTTGGGTGTTCTCATTACGATACACGCGTTTTTTACGGCTGGAGCGCCGAATACCCCCCTCGCTCATCCAAGGCGTTTTCTTTTGGATTTTGACCCGATCGGTGATCATTTTGGGCATGACTTCCTCAGGCGGGCTTTCCTCTAAGTCTTGGCTGTGGAAGTCAAAGAGCATCACCTCATCTTGTTCGTCCTCATAGATATCATTAAAATCCCGACTATGGGAAAAATCGAGTTTGTGGGTGCGGTTTTTGGGGCTGGGTTTGGGGGTGTTTTTTTGTTTAGGGGCTTTTTTGGGTCTTTTTTCCTCTTTGTTTTCTAGGGTGTTCGCATTTTTAGTTGCCTCTAGGGCTGCTCTTGCTAAAGCTGCCTCCTCTTGATCGGTGCGCCGGACAATGCGAATCCCCCGTGTGCGTGTGCTGAGTGTGCTGGCTGGTTGGGTTTTGGGTTGCTCTAGGGGAGGTGTTGCTACAACAAGAGCAGGGGGGGGTGTGGGCTGTGGTGCGCTCTTGGGTGTGGGCTTTGATGGGGCTTGTGCGCTCTTGGGTGGGGCTTTGGGAGTCTCTGGCTTTTTGGGCTTGGGGGTTTCTTTTTCTCCCGTGCTGACAATCTCAATGCTGCGTTTTTTAACAACGGGTTTAGTGGGCGTGCTAGGGGCTGGGCAATCTGTAGGGGTGGATTTTTGGGACTCCGTTTGGGGCTCTGGGCTTTTGGCTGGGGGCGTGTCTTTTTTGGGAGTCTCCTTGCTCTTGCTCTCCTTGCTCTTGGGGGGTTTTGTGGCGGGCTTGACTTTATTGATGATAAAATTATAGAGCACGCCGGCTGTATCCTCATCTAGTTTAGAATTTGCCTTGAGATTGAGCCCTAGTTCTTTAGCCGCCTCGACTACCTTTTTGGTGTCCCGCCAACCCAACTCTAGGCTAAACTCTTTTAATGTAACTTCACTCATACCTTGATCTCCTCTAACCATGCCTCAATGTAGTGTTTGTTCTTGGGGGTGTTCTTGGTTTTAAGCACCTGTTTGGTGGCATGCTTGCTTTTTAAGCATGCATGGCATAAATAAAAACTCCGCCCGCTCCCTTGAAAGGTGATAATCACATTGTCCAAGACACTAAAACGCAAGAGTTTCTCTTGCAAGAAACGCTCCCGACAACACACACACATGCGCACGGCTTTTTTAGAAAAAAAGGCACTACTCCTCAATCTGCACTCCTTGGTTATCAAAGTCTAAGATCAAAACCCTAAAATTATAATATTTTTTTTGCAATTTTGCTTGCAAATGCGGGGCATCCTCTGCATAGCACATGTTGAAAAAAGACGACCCGCTCCCCGATAAAGTGCTCATCAACGCCCCATTTTCTAAGGCTAACTTTTGCACCCCATAGAGCACGGGGTAGAGCTTCATACGCCGATCTTGGTGCAAGCGATCCTTAGAGATCGCCTTTAAAAGCTCCCATTTTTCTTGCATAAAAACCATGCTCATCAAGCCCACACGGGATAGATTGTAGATCACATCGGCACTGCCATAGCGTTTGGGTAATGCCATGCGTGAGAACTTGGTCGAAATGGAATGTGAAGGGATCACCACCACTGCCTTTAAATCTGTTGGTATGGGGGTTTTGAGGTGGTAAATTTGCTTGCGTCTTTGCTTGCTTTCTTTATGGGGCAAACTCTCAATGGCTGCCACATTAAACCCCCCAAAGACAGCGGGCGTGATGTTGTCTGGGTGGGATTCATGCACCAAACTCGCATGCAAAATCTCTTCTTTATCCAGTGTGTGGGTTAAATAATAGTCAATGGCACTCAAAGCCCCGACAATGATCGCCGAACTGCTCCCCAGTCCCCGAGAAATGGGGATGGCATTGGTGAATAAAAATTCAAAATTCTCCTGGATACCCCGTGCTTGCAACGCCTCTTTAAAGAGTTTGACAAAAATATTATCCACCAAGAACTTTGAAAAGCCCTCACCCTCGCCTTGTATTTTAATGCTGGTATAGACAGAAGGGATCACACTAAAACGATTCCGCAGATTCAAACTAAGCCCCAAGCAATCAAAACCCGGTCCTAAGTTTGCGCTCGTGGCAGGTACGCTAACAACCAATCGGCTTCCTATATTTTACCATTGTATCCAATTATAAGCACTCACTTTAAACGGGCGGTAAAAGATAAATGGGTTGGTTATCTTGCGTGAAAAGGGCGCGATCCAAATGCTTAGGCAAATTCAAGGGGGGCAGTTGTGAATCACAGGGCACTAAGCGGATTTGATCGCCCTCAAGCACATAGCCCATCTTCCCAAATGCCTTAATGGGGGCGTTGTTGTTGAAGGCAAACCCCAAAGCCGAATAGAGCTCAAGAGATCGCACTAAACTAAAGGTGTGCAAAAAAACATGGGCAAGTTTCATCGCCATCAAACTCCCCGGACCCTTGGCATAATAGATTGCTTGCAAGCTGAGTTGGTGGTCCTCAATCCAAGCCAAGAGGGCATCAAAGATTTCTGCCAACGCAAAGCTAGCTTGTTTGGGAGATTGGAAAGCGTGTAAAAAAGAGCCTTGATGATCATAGACACCCACTTTTATGGGACTTTGCAAAGCCAACACCAACACACAGCACCCGTGTATCAATTAGTGATAAGCCAAGACCATTTCTAAAGATTTTTCGCTCTCTTGATTTTTGGGAGCTAGGTGGATCACTTCAAAAGCCTCCGTGGCTAAGACTTCCTGAACGAGCATGGCATTGAGCTTATGACTCCCCATGTAAGATTGGTAATCCCCAATCAAGGACATGCCTAAAAAGACCAGATCGCCCATTGCATCTAAGATTTTATGGCGCACAAACTCTTCTTCATAACGCAAGCCCTCTTTATTCACAATGCCATGTTCGTCTAAAACAATGCAGTTATTGAGATTGCCCCCCTTAGCTAGCCCAATGGAGCGCAAATAATTGACCTCTTGGAGAAAACCAAAGGTCCTAGCCTTGGCGATCTGCTCTTTATACTGGTGGCGGGAAAAATCAAAGTGGTAATGCTGTTCCTTGATGACTGGGTGGGGGAAAGAGATTGTAAAATCAAAGGAGAGGCGCGCGCTGGGGCTAAGTCTAGCAAACTTTTGCCCCTCTTGGACCTGGACTTCCTTAGTGATGCGCATAAACGACTTGGGGGCTTCTAACTCGGCAATGCCCGCCTCATCAAGCAACATGCAATGGGCGATGGACGAGCCGTCCATAATGGGAATCTCCTCATTATCCACAGAGATTTTGAGGTTGTCAATCCCATAAGCACTCACGGCTGAAAGCAAATGTTCCACGGTGGAAATCCTAGCCTCTGGGCGTTCTTTTAAGCCTAGCGTGGTCGCCATTTTGGTATCTAGCACATTTTGGCTATTTAAGGGGATTTGCACGCCCAAATCAGCGCGTTCAAACACGATGCCAGCACCAACCCCTAAGGGTTCTAGCACCATTTTCACCGGCACGCCTTTATGCAAACCAATTCCGATTAACTCTACACTTCTTGCGATTGTTCTTTGTCTCATAGTATATCCTTTATGGTGATCATATCGTCATTCTTGGTAATCAATTTTAATTTGGTGTTTTGGTTGATGCGTGCTAACTGGGTTGGATCAAGCACCACGCCCTGAAAAGCAATGTGAGAAGAATGGATATTGCGGATAATCATACACACACCCATGCAAATGATGATCCCTTCACACCGCCCATAAACGCTAATATTCTGATCCGAATAAATCTTAGCCCCATGGTTGATATTGCCTAAAAACACCAAACTAAAAGCACTATCAATTTCCTCCCCGCTCCGGATATTGCGTTCAAAAATCTGCACCCGATCGATTAGCGCCTTAGCGGGCTTAGGTGGGGTGGGGGGTTCTTGGGGTGGGAGTAGATCAAGGGCTTCATACACCACGACCTGATCGCTGGGTCTGCCCTTGAGCTCTTTAGTGCTCACGCTATAAGTCAGCTGGTAATGTTGCAAAATACCCAGCACTTCGCTATCTATAGGGGCTCTAAACAAGAGCAAGTAATCTTGCAAAAGCGGGGCATTCTTGTGGATAAAAGTCAAATACTGCTCATTACTGGCGACACCTAGCTCAAAACAGCGCACCTGTTTTTGCCGCGTTCTTAACAACCCATCACTCCTGACCGGCTTGGATTTTGCGTTCTGCCTCATGTATAATAGCATTAAATTTTTGTATAAACCTTTGGTCCATCCATTCAGAGGGGCGCACCGCCACGCCTTGGATGAGAATCTCAAAATGCACATGATCGCGTTTATTGGTGAAATTACGCCCGCTCAATCCCAATACACCTTGGGGTTCCAACAAATCCCCCATATTTGCCTTAAACTCTGATAAGCCCCCATAGAACGCATAAACCCCTAAGCCATTGGCAATCAAGATGCTCTTGCCATAGCCCCCCACCTCTTCTTCTAAGATCACCTTGCCGCTATTGCTCGCATAAATCTTGGATTTTTTGCCCGCCAAATCCACCCCCAAATGCAGCCGTTGCCCCACCTTTTCATGTTTAAACATAAATTGCCTTTGAGTCCCAAAGGCAAGCAACACCCTCGATTTTTTATTCAAGGGATTAAAGGGCTGGAATTGGAGTGCATTATAGGCGGTTATGTTTCCTAAATCATCTTGGATAATTTTACGCACGCTCGATCGCGTGTCCGCCCTCTCTAAGCCTAGCAAAATTTCCATATCTTTCAAAGCAACTTCTTTGCTAGGATAGTCCTTACTCAAATCGATCGTGTGTTTGGAGTAATAGACTTTGGTGTTTTTGATCAATTTTAAAGTCAGGATATGGGCATTATAGGCTTTATCCTGTGCGATGATTTGGGGGGTAAAGGTGCGTTCCAAGATCGACCATGGCAAAATAGCCACATAATGTTTGTCTTTGACAAAAGGGAAGGCTTTAAAGCTCTCATGCCCATTACTCAGCCACACCCGATTAAGCGATTCATCTTCGACCTTGAAGATCACCAAGGCGCTCCCGCCATAGTTAATGCTAGCCGATTGGGCGAGGGTGTCAATTTTAGGTTCTATGGTGTCTAGGGTGATCTCAAAATTCTTAGTGGTGGTGTTGCCATTAAAAAAGTTCGCATAACTCCAATCACGCACGGCAATTTCATAACGCAAGCGGGTTTGGTTATCAAGCTTGATACTAGGCTTGGGGAGCTGGAAACTCAGCGTTGTGGGCTCATCTAAGACAATTTGTTCGTGATCATAGACCACGAGGTGATCGCTGGTTAGGGCTTTGATGTGGTAAGAGCGGATTTTGAACTTAGAGGTGAGGGTTAGAATCAAGGGGTATTGGAGATTCCAATGTGTCGGGTTGGGGATGTATTCTTGTTTGGTGGCTGCCTTGTGGTTGGCTGGAACTTGCAGGGTGAGGCTAATTTCAGCCCCATTTTTTTGGCTAATCGCGTAGTTATAACTCAAATACCCCCCGCCCATCACCAAAACGATTAAAATCAAACGCAATAACATGGTTTATCCTTAAAACACATACAACACATTCATCACCAGAAAACTACTCCGCTTAAAACCCGTATTCCCGCTAATGAGGGTGCGACTCCCTTGCGTGTTGCTATAAGTGGCGGGTGTTTCAAAACCCAAACGCAAATAGGTTATGGGAATCTTGGTCCCCAGCTCAAAGCGCCAATGCCGTTTATAGGTGAAGGCGATGCCAACATTGATTGTATAATCCACTTGCATCAGCATTTTCCAAAGCGCATTTGCACTCACATAGCCATTTTGCAACATCTGTTGCAAGACCCCACGCCCCTTATCGCTGAGCAACATCAAGCCCACCCCAAAACCCAAATACCCGCCCAAAAAATTCTTTCTTTGGCGATCCAAGGGGGCATCAAAAAGCGCGTCCATATCCAGTGAGCCCAGTGCGTAGAAAAATTGCCCACCCTTAGCTTTGGGGTTGTTTTTAGAGGTGAGTTTGCCTAGCCCGGGCTCAAAGAGCAAATCCCCATAAAGCCGTGTCCCAAAATAAGGGTTAAAAAAACGCTGGTAGCCTAGCTCCAAATTGAACATATTAGCCCAACCTTGCAGAGTCACAGCCCCTTTAAAAACATCATTGGGGACTTTAATCCCCAAATTGCTATCCATCACTTGCGGACTGCTATAGGACTCTGTTAAAAGCCCCAAAGCATACCCGCCCCCCATGAAAAACCCGCTTTTTTCGTGTGCGATTTTGTAGCCCTTGATTTTCTTAGCTTTTTTAGAGGGTTTTGTGCCTTTTAAATAGTCATCGTATTCTTTAGGGTAGGTGCGCTGGGTGTCTGGTGTCGCCCCCATCTCTTTAATTTGCTCTTGGAGTCGCCTGATCTCTTGATCCAAAGCATCCTCTTGGCTTGACGCGCTATTTGCTCCCAAACTTGCCAACACCAAAGCCACGCCTAACAAAAACTTCATCATATACCCTAGAGTAAGAAATTATAACTAACATAGTAGATGTTCCCGCTTGTCAAGGAATAAGAAAAAGCATGGGTGGATTTTAAGGGCGGGATTTTCAAGGCTAATTCAATGCGGTGCTTGGTATTCAGCGTGATCGCCACCCCAAAATTCACAATCACCCCAAAACCATTGGGGTTTCTAGTGGCTTTGGGGTAATCTTTATACCCATTCCAGCCCAAGCCTAGCCCCCCAAAGACCCCTACGGCGTATTTTCTCTGCGCATCAATGGGTTTATCCATCACCAAATCCACATTCAAGCTCGCAATTTGATAAGAGCTAGATTGGTTATCTTTTAAAACGCTACCCGCCACGCCCCCCAAATACTCCCCATAGTAACGCAAGCCACCCCATATAAAAGCGGAAAATTCCCATTGCTAATCCCATTGATTTTTAAATTTAGTTCGGCTAAAACCACGCCCACAAAAACCCCGCTCTTGCGTTTGGCAACTTGTTTGTCTAGCTGGGCTTGTTGCACCTCGTATAATTGCCCTTTGAGCATGTAAATTTGGAATTGTTTTTCTTGAAGGGGGGTGCGCTTTTGGGGGTCAGGTGCGGC
>NZ_FZLB01000008.1:0-35722 GCF_900196775.1 Helicobacter bizzozeronii | reverse complement strand
TTCAAGACCAAATAGCTCCTTGCCCGCAAGTTCTTCTAAAAATGTTGTCGCATAAGCCCCTTTGGGCAGGAAAAAGCGCAACTCGCCTTGGGCTTTTTGGGTGTTGTAGTTAAAAGAAACATCTGTGGGGAAAACTAGGGCGTAACGGCGATCGCCTTGAATATCAATCAAATTACTATAGGGTTCCTCAAAAGAGCCAGCAAAATCTTTAGCTAGCAATACTTTATGTCCGGGCAATAACCCTGTGGGGGCTAATCTATGGGTGTATAGCCGTTCGACATCATGCCCTAAATCCTGATCGTAATGGTAAAAACACCGCCTAAAGGAGGGGTAATGGCACAAGACATCACCATTTAAAAGTTTGAAGTAATGTTGTTGGGCTTTGAGGATTTGAGCTTGTTTCACACTAAGCCCTATGAACTCTTGGGTGATTTCTTTGGGGCTAAGGACCTGCACAAGGGAATTTAAGCGCATGCGCGCGCCCAACCACTGGTTAAACAAACAACTTTGTTGGTTAGAAAGCAAGACCCGATCGATTTTTTTACTACTGGCATTGCCGTGTTTAAAACCTTCTCCCAAACTCTCAGAGCATTGCACCCCAAGGTAGTTGGGGAAACCATAGGCTTGTAAAAAAAGCAAAACCTGACTGATTCTTTGGGCATTGATCGGATCGAGTTTTTTAAGGCGCACTAAAAAGTGATTGCCCTTGAGATGCCCTAGATTCAGTTTATGGGGGTGTGTGGTGCTCCTTAGAATCGTGATTCCTTGCTCGGCAAGTATGGGGGTGTGCTGGTCCAATAGAGTTTCGTAGCTTTTGGGCATGGATACATATTGCAACGCCATCGTGTGTTTGTCCTTGAGTCCAGCATAACCAAAAATGGATACATCACAACCTAGCATTTGTGATAAGAGCGAAAGCATCTCCCAAGTGCTCTTGTTTTTCTTACGCACTTGCACGATGAGGTGATCCCCATGCCCATAGAAAGCATACAAGGGTTCTTCTTGCACCACAAAGTCTCTGGGGCATTTGTGGAAAGAAAATGTGATGGGGGCATGGCCACTGGCAAAAAATCTAGACGCGTTCATCACAAAATTGTAACAGAAAATTAGATTTAGAACACAAATCTACCAACACAAATCTACTAATTTTCATTCTAAAATTGCTTAATCACCCTAAAATAAGCTAAATTCACTATAAATCTAGTCAAGCATTTAGTAAGTGGAGTTTTCGCTGAATTTACGCCTATGGACGTGACGGCTCTGTTAGCGGATTTGTCAAAAAATCAGTTAACAACTAGCATGGTTGAAATAGGAATACAACAGAAATCGCAACCCTTAAAATTTTTTTCTATTGATAGAATTTTATAGGGTTTTATGTGGTTTTATAGGTTTGTAGGAACGGCATCGTGCAGCTGCTTTTGAAATAGGGTGTCTTATTAGGGAGTGTGAGAATGCACTTAGTCCAAACCCGCCCCCTACTCCCAAGCCCCCACAAAATCCCCCTAGGGGGATACATACTTCGCTTGAACACCACACAACTCAACTACCTAAGCAGTGGCTTTGTTATAATGATTCTAACCCCGTAAAATATTGTCTTAATGTGCTAGTAGCCCTATACTAGAGTGTCTGGAGTTTATGCAAATCCCCGTCTCTGTTTCCAAGGCATCTTGTTCTAAGGGCGCATCAACCTCTCTAGACTCATGTTGGATTGGGCCATCCACTTCTTGTCTTTCTCTAGACACTCGTTGTAGTTCTTCCCTATTTTGGGTGGCGCTACAATCAGATAATAGTAGAGATTGATCTGGGCTTGTTGGAGTTGCTCTAAGTCCGTTATTCCCTCTGCACGCTGAATCTGTGCCTGTGTGGTGTCCAAGATCGCCAACTCCATCTTCATTTGACTGCACATGATGGGGAATAGAATATCCAGGTGTAGATGATAGACCATGTTGGGGAACCATTCCCTCCAACGATCCAGCACAAGAAACTCGTATCCCTCCAGTTTCTCGTAATCGTATAGCCACATCAGTTGTTTCCAGCGTGCAGGATTTGCCTTCTCTATTTTCTTTTTCAACTTCTGCAACTCCAATGGGTGGTTGGGTCTGCGCTCCAAAGGATAAATCCCCCTCTCCAATGCTCCCATGTAGAGTGTCGAGTCCGCAAGTTCTATCTGTGCCTTCTTCTTCTGCTCTAGCTCCTGCTCCATTGTCATCTCCATACCTATTTGGATGCTCAGTTTCAGATGATATGGATCGTGGTGCCGTGTGCTCTCTATTATCCCCTCCTTCCCCAAATTGATGAAGTAGCCCCTCTCCTGTGGACTCAATCCTTGGGCTAACTCCTTCCACCACTGCTCCCTGTCTTTCTCCATTACCATAGCTTTCTGCACAGCTTCCATAAATTCCTCTATGCTCGCTTCTTTCATCATCTTCCTTTATTATTTGAAATGGTGTTGATTGTATTGGATTTTCTCTTATGCCTTGATTAGTTTCCCCTGTAGTGTGCTCTGGCTGTGTTGCATGGGCTACTTACTACATGATTAAGTATTTGCTTTAGGATAACCGTATTTAGGGAGGTAAGATCAAGAACGCCAAAACAACCAAGCTACAGAGGATAGAAACGCGCCAAGAAGTCTATATCAAAAACATTAAAACAGGCGAAATACAAGAGAGCAATGCCCTAATGTACCTTAATAACATTCATCTCTTGAGCGTATTCTGTGTGCAATCTCTGTATTTCTGCCTTTAGAGCCTGTACTTCTGCTTGCAAGACACACATTCTAGATACCAGTCGTGCTTGAGCCAAAAGAGCAAGCATTTTAGAGGCATTCCAGTATCATAGCCATTTTCCTTATTCAAGGTAGACCTCCCGAGACATAGCATGAAACAATCCATGCCAACATTGCAAGCCCGTATCCGACAGTGAGTACCTACCTATTCTGTATTGTCTCTTGCAAAAACACCTAGAAAAGCCTGCTAAAAGACACATACAGATTGAAGTTTCTGTAGTCCTCTCGAATCAGCAGACTACCGATGCGTGTTATTTGCTTAAGCAGGGGCATGCTGACCCCTAGCTTGATAATATCTTTATGAATCTGAAAGCGCAGACCATAATCAACAGAAAGGTTAAATCTATGGCTAACCGCGCTGTTTAAGAAATAGACATGGCTTGAGCCCAACAACCCCGCATACAGACCATAATAAGGTTTCTTCTTAGATTTTTTGGATTTGGGTGCGATGTAATCGTAAATCAAATGCCCGCCTAGAGTGGTGGGCAACCCCTGAAGATGTTTGGAAGTTAAAAGATTATGGTGCACATATTCATACCCCACACTCGCATGCGTAGAAAAACCAAAATGACGGCTGAAAAATCGTTGGTAACCCGCCAAAAAAGACACATTGTAGCCGGCATTTCTATAAAGAGCGTTGTTAAACATTTCCAACACCCCTCCTATACCGGGTTTCACAGGACCTCCCTGGATGCCTGAATTACTAGAGCTACCTGTTTGGACATGGTATGGTGGCACGATGGCAGTCGGGGGGTTTTTACTAATCATGGGCTGGGGCTTGCTAGGCACTTGGGGAGTGGGCGGATTGCTTGCAGTGGGCTTGGGTGTTTGGGTAGGGGGGGGGTATGCTAACAGCCTTAGGCAATCCATCGACTTGTTGCCCAACACTAGCGATTTTACCAGACATATCCGAGGGGTTAAAATTAAGGGTAGGAGCTGTAGGAGCTGTAGCGGTGAAAGCTTTAGGAGCTGTAGGAGCTGTAGCGGTGAAAGCTTTAGGAGCTGTAGGAGCTGTAGCGGTGAAAGCTTTAGGAGCTGTAGGAGCTGTAGGAGCGGTGAAAGTGGCTTGGGTAGGTTGCGCGATTTGGGAGTCAAAGACAGCATCAGGTGCAGGCAAGCTTTTACCCAACTTTTCTCCGAATCCTCCTACCATGCCCGCGTCAAAGGATTTATCGTGGTAAAGACTCAAAATTTTTGCAAGTCTATCCACATTATGATGTGTCGTGAGCACATTATTGAGTTCATCTTGCATCCACGCATAGAGCTGAGTTAGGTTTTCTAGGGAGTAATCTGCAAAATTCGAACTATTTTCAAAACGACTGACACATGCATCAAAACTGCCATGAATACCGCATATACCTTGGTCCTTGGTTGGTTTACGACCAACTTGTCGTAAATGCGCCCCTATATCCGCAGCGTCATTATAGTCGCTCCATGAAAACACCCTTTGTTTGGCTTCCCAACTCCCCTGCTTCACACTAGAATCAGCAGAATATCTGACTGTTTCTCCCTTATAGTTGACCTCGCTAAGTGTCTTTAGATTGTCCAAGTTATCCTTGACAGCCTTTTTTATTTCTGCGAGGCTCCCGTTATAGTCCTTTCCGACAATCTCTCTTATTTTTGCTTGGCGCTCATTTTTTGAGCCCGTTACACGCTCAAACCTCGACAAGGGGTTAGTGAGGTTTTTATAAAGCGGGGTGCGCGCATTCCCATATTTCTTTTTAGCATCACCATAACTGCCGATCGCAGTATTATACTTCTGCATATCGCTCGTGTAGTCATTCTTTGCCTGTTGGACATCAGCATCGTATTTTGCCTTTTTTGTATTGTATTCTACTTCTGCGTCATTGTAATCTTTGACTGCATCATCGTGTTTTGCCTTTTTGTCATTGTAATTTTTGAGAGCAGTCTTGTATGCTGCCTCTGCGTCATTGTGTTTTGTGAGATCAGCATCGTATTTTGCCTTTTTGGTGTTGTAATCTTTGACTGCATCATCGTGTTTTGCCTTTTCGGCTTGGTAATTTTTAACTGCGGTTTCGTATTTCCCTTGGGCTTCCCCCAAGTCCTTGTTGTAGTCACTTGCCTCTTTTAAAAGATCTGCGCCATAGGCTTTTAGCTCATCAAGGGCACTAGAGTATCCCTCCAAAGCCTTGTTGAGATCGGGGTTGTTTTGTGCTTTTAGCTGTGCAATGGCATTTGCAACATTTTTTTCTAAGGCATCTAAATTAGGCAAATCCAAGGCTTTTAAGTCTGGTTTAAAATCTTTGGTCTTCGCAGCTGCTTGGATCTTCGCATCCAAATCCGCCAACTTTTTGACCAGGTTTTGCAAACTTTCCTTTAGAGTCTGCAAATTTTGCGCTGCAAAACCAGCCTTATACAGCTTGCTTGTCCTAAAATAATTACCCACGCTAGAAGTGATGGGTTCTTTATGGGCTTGGGCGATGGACATGCTACGCGCCCCCATACTCGCACCCACAAAAAAGCCATTCCGCACATCGCCAACTTCAGCCCCCAAAGCCGAAAGAAGAGAAGCACTCACCAAGAAATATCTAGCTGAAAAATTGCTTGTCATAAAGGTATCTCCTAACTGAAAACGCTAAACGACCCCTATGATAGCATAAAGTTTTTAGATTAATGTAATAGATTAGCTACAATATACTGAATTTTGATTATGATATTACCTAACGACACAATACATTCTGATCTTGTGTCACTTGTTGGCAGATGTACGGTCGTGAATCACCCACCCACTCAAGACGAGTGGGATTTCTGCCAAAGAGTTTTAAAAATCTCCAGCAAAAATACTAAATTGTGGAAACAAGAATCCATGCTTAAATTGCAACATGAAAAGAGTACTTTGTTTTTTGACTTTGATAGGGCTTGACCAGTGTTTGGCAAAACCTAGGAGCGGTTTCTTTACAGAAACAGGGTTTATGATGGTTATGTTGAAAAGTAGTGAAATACTGACTAGAAGACAAAGCGCAACATTTATTAGCACCACTCAGCTTAACGCATATGCTAGGACTATGTTTGACTCTAAAGACCAAGTGATTAAAAATCTCAAGAGGATTTTTGGCACACTGTCCCCCATTAAAGTTTCTTTGAATGGCAAGAATCTCGCTCTGCAAAACTTTTTACCCTATACGCTCCACAATGTAGTTCTCTATGCTAAGGTCGATGGTAAAGAAGTCAAGATTAGCACCCTGGAATCTTTACGCATATTTATTCTAATTCAACAAGGAGACACTATGAATAACGCAAACAACACAAACAACGCTAACCAAGCAAACAAAGAGCATCATGCGCACAACGCACACAATGTCAATCCAGCAAAGGATAATCCACACAAGGATTCGTCCAAGCCTGCTGAGCTCAACGAACAAGCACTCTTGAAACGCCTAGATGAATTTGGGCAATTAGATGCCAAAGAGCAACGCTTGCGTGCCCAGATTGAGAAATTGAATGCTCAGATCAAGAGCACCACAATAGCTTATGAGAAAAAAATCAAGGGCATTACACTTGCTTATGAAAAAATGCACAGCAAGCAACTGCTCAAGGCGAAGACATTGTGCGATGAACTAGACAATTTGCAAAAGAGAAGGGGCTAGATGTTGGATTTAAGCCCACTAGCTAAATACAGGAACTTAAAGACCTGTATTGAGACTTTTCTCCCTTATTTAGAGAGTGGGATCACCGAGCTCATTTGCAACACAGAACAAGAGCTTTGGCTCTATAAGCTAGATGGAAGCCGTGAAAGAGTGGTGGATGCGAGTTTTAGTAAGGACTTTCTGATTAGGTTTGCAGAACAACTAGCTAGTTATAGGGATTTGTTCTTTAACCACTCTCATCCAACACTCAACACTTCTATCCCTTTCACGCGTTATCGCGTGAGTGTGAATCACTTTAGCATTAGTGCAGATGATCAGCCTTCACTCAATATCCGTGTGCCCAGTGAGAGAAAGTTTGAGTTAGAAGAGTTTGCGCTTAGAGATGACAAGTTTGGCTACGATGATCTCAAGCAAATTGCCCTAGAAGGGCACAATATGCTTATCAGTGGGGGCACAGGCTCAGGCAAGACAAGCTTTTTAAACGCCTTGATAGGCTATATCCCTAGAGAGACGCGGATTGTAAGTGTGGAGGATAGTCAAGAGCTGGATTTAAGGGAGTTTGCTAACCACAAGTCTTTGCTAGTGGGCAAGAATGAAGAGGCAAACTTCACTTATGAGAATGCCTTGAATATGGCAATGCGGATGAGCCCAGATCGATTGATGGTGGGTGAGATTGATACACGAAATGCCTTGTTGTTTTTAAGATTTGGAAATACAGGACATAAGGGGATGGTCTCTACTTTGCACGCTAATAGTGTGTATCAAGTCATCGAAGCCATTGCGCTCAATTTGAGAATGAATAGGGTAGATATGGAGCTGCAAGTGGTGCGCGACTTCTTTAAGAGTGCCATTGATGTGGTGGTGCAGATTCACTATGACAGAGCCAGCAATACAAGATACATCCAAGAAGTGGTTTGGACAAAGGATTTGGATAGGCTTAAGGGCTGTGCGTGAAAAAACTCAAAAAAAATACAGGGCGTAGAGTCCATTGTCTGATTAGCGAGGAGGCCAACCACACCTTGTGTGCACAAATGCTGGACCACAAGACAAGTTTAACAGCAACTTTAGAAAATTTGATTCTAAATGCTGATTCTAGGCAACTCACCTCTCCTAACACCACCCAAACCTATTTTGAAAACATCGCAGAGATCATTAGACCTAACGAGCATTTATATACGCAGATGAATGCTAACGCTTCTAATTTAAACCAAATGATGCACCAAGTCAATTTAGCCATTAAAAAGAACCAGCAACTCTACTTAGAGCATATCCCTTTTTGGGAACAAGCTTTTGCTCTGCTAGCAAAAATGGATGAGGATATGTGGCATTTGAGAAAACTATTACTAGAGCTCTTGAGTCAGGTCTATACTGACATTGGAGAGAAAGAGAAGGCGCGTGTTTTTTACAAGAAGTTTGAAAAATTATGGGGAATATCATAGCACCTTTGTGCCTAATAAACCCAAAGCAAAGAGTTAGCCATGAAACAACAATTTGTGGTGTGGATGAGTTTGTTTTTGAGTGTATTAGGGATACCCTTGTTTTTCATCCTATCTAACTGGTATGCCTTTGAGGAATTGCATAGTTTCAACGATGCCTATGTCTTTTCATATTCCATTATCTCAGGTTTACAACGGGGCGCAAGTCTGTTAGATTTGAAATTTGAAGTCTATATTACTACTCTTTTGGCTCTTATGCCCTTAATTGCTACTCTTTACATCATTGTTCCTAAAACCTCCAAAAAGACTCACGGCTATGCCAAATGGGCAAGTGCGAGAGATATTGAATGCTTTAAAATCTTCTCTAAAGAGGGCTTTTGCAAGATTGTCCACCCTTTGGGGGTGTGCTTTAACAAGGGCTTTATCTTGGGCAAGTTTGGCTTTCCCTTTGCTAAAAGGGTGTGTTATAACAAGCCATTAGGGGCAATGATTGTCGCACCACCCGGAGCGGGCAAGACAGCTGCCATTGCCATCCCTAACTTATTGACTTTGCCCACTTCTTGCATTGTTACAGATATTAAGGGGGAGCTGTGTTCATTGAGTGCAGGCTACAGACAACAAGCCTTGCACAATGAAATCCTCGTATTCAATCCCTTTGGGGAGGATAACACTTGCTTTTTCAATCCCTTTGATAAACGCTTGGTAGAACCGATGAACTTTGATGCTAAGCTAAGATTGGTGCAAGAGGTGGCAAATAATATCTTTATCCAAGAGGACAAGCAAGAGGATCACTGGGTGGCTAAGGCTAGAGAGTTATTTTCTTTCTATGCTCTCTATGATGTTTGCACCAAAAATGAATCCAGCCTCTATGACATTGCGATGTGGCCCAACAGAGACTTTGTGGCTCTTATCCATCCTAAAAGCAAGCATTACAAGACGCTTTACCAACACGATGAGAATGGCAATTTAGTGCTCAATCCCAATACAAATTACCCCATTCAAAATCCTAATGCCAATCCCGCCCAACTTTTTTATTTGCAAGTGGGTGATCAAAAATACACCGATGTGGATGATCCTAGAAACTACAATCCTAATGAACCTGAACCTGAGCACCGCGCAGAGGGGGTGCTAGATGAGATTATCAGAAATGACGCGCGGGGTTGGGCAAATGCGGCTGAAGAGGAGTTTGCCAGCATCAAATCCACCTTTAATCGCTTTGTGAGTGTGTTTAAAAGCCCACAAGTCAAGGAAGCCACTTCTAAGATGAGCTTTGAGTATGCGGATTTTAGAAAAAAGAATATCACGCTTTACATTAAGATTGCCCAAACAGATATTGCCACTCTAGCTCCCTTAATTAGGACATTGCTAGAGAGTATTGCTAAAAACCTGTTGATAGAGGAGAGCAAAAAGCCTAATGAGCGTATCTACTTCATTTTAGATGAATTCGTGCGCTTTGGCAAGCTCCCCTTCTTGCTAGAAATGCCCGCTCTGTGCCGTAGCTACAATGTCGTCCCCTTATTCATCACACAGGACTATGCGATGATTAGGAAGTATTACAGCGATGATGAGCTCAAGGTGTTAAAGGGCGTAGTGCATTACAACATTGTCTTTAAGATGAATAGTGCAGAAGATGCTGAGATCATCTCTAAAGAAGTGGGACAATTTACGCGTTTGAGCAAGAACACCTCTACAGAGAAAGGCCAGCTAGTCTTTGGAGGCACGAGTTCTTATTCTTTGGAGGGCAGAGAGTTACTCACACCCCAAGACATCTTGAATATCCCGGATGATGAAGTGATTGTGATTGTAACAGGCAACAAAGCTAAGCCCCTAAAGCTTAAGGCTAATTTTTACTTCAAAGATAAAGAATTGTTGAATCGCGTGGATTGGACAACCAAATCCAATAAAGGAGATTAGAGAATGGCATGGAATGAGATGTCTTTAACAGAAAGAAAGAGTGCATTTGCCCGTTTCAAGGCACAGGAGTTGCAAAACCACCTAGAATGCCAACGCCTCTCTTGGCATAAAGCACAGAGCCTAGAAAAAGCTTATAACCCTAGCACGGGCAATTACTATACGGATTTGCACGCTTTGGCCTTAGATGCCAAGATGGAGGAATGTAGTTATGCTAGAAACCAGTGGGTGTCTTTAAGTAGGGCACTTTCACTAGGTGCAAATCCCCAAGAGATTGCCCACATCAAGGCCAACACCAGAAACAGGCAAAACCCACAGGGGAGCATAGAAAAAGTCAGCATTTCGTATTTGCTCACCAAAGACAAAGGCGGCAATGTCTTAGCAGAACCCATTTTTAACACCACAGACCTTTATAATGTGGAAGTGTTTAAAACCTTAGACACCAGCCGTTTCAAAGAGCCCAACCCCCAAAGTTTGCACAGACAAGAGCACAACGCCCAAGTGTGCCTTGCTGATTTGCAAAATGAGTTGAAACCAGAGCACTATGCACAGCTACAAGAGTATATGCAAACTAGAGCACAAGTTGGAGCTGTGGCGGTAGAACAGCAAAGCGCAGAGCGTGTTTCTGAGGTGCAGACCTTGCAAGCTGAAGTGCAGGCTTTGAGAGCAGAGGTGCAAAGATTGCAAACAGAGCGTGAGACTGATTTGAAAGAGCACACTAAAGAGATAAAAACCTTGCAAGCCCAAAACACGGCTATCTTAGAGCAATTAGAGCAGTTAAGGCATTTTATGGCGCAATTCACATCCCAGCAAGAGCACACACAGCAAGAATCCATCCAACAAAAGAACACGATTAGCACCACAGCACAGCAAGAATCCCCCACTCTCCCACTCTCTGACAGGGGATTTGATGTTATGGAGCAAGAGGAGCGTGGCGCACAGGAGTTAGAGGTAGAGAATGTCATACCGGAAATCCTAACACAAGAGATAGCGGTAGGGGTCAGCGCACTAGAGAATAACACCACTACAGACACAGAGCAAGAGAATATACCGCAAGCACAGCAAGATTTGTCGCAAGAACACACAGATCAGCAGGATTTTTGGCCATGGCAAGAGCTCTTAAAAGAGATTGAGCCCGATTTTTCTTATGACAAAGAGAAGATAGTTGCCTTGTATGGGGAATATTTCTCTGCCAGTTTTGCCTTAATGCGTGGCTCTGACTTTTATAGAGGAGATAAGGAAAAACAAAAACAAGAACTCAATGATTTGCTCAATGGGCTTTATACCAGCAATCCCTACTACCTGCCCGTGCATACCGTCCCTGAAAAACTAGAAGAAATTTGTGTATCTTTGCAACAGGGAAAATCTCTCTTTGAAGATGCGCACCTAAGAGCACAACTCTTAGAAGTATATGAGCATGGATACTATGAGGTCAGTAAGGTAGGAGAAGAGAGCATTAACCCTATAACGCATCCTGTTTTTGACAAACACATGCGCGATGTGGGGAGTATTTTAGCCCAAATCTTTGGAGAAAATCGCAAGGAAGTTTTTATGTCTGATAGTGTCGCTACTGGGGCATTGCCCCTTCAAGAACTCAATGATTATCTTATCAGAGGTCTTAGAACAGCTGGCATGCTTTATGAGCGCGATGCTAACAATGATCGTCATCCCTTTACACCCACGCCCTCTGCTTGGGATGTTGATTTGCAATCGGCTTTAGTTGCAGACCCCAAGCCCTTAGAAAATGTGGCACAAGAGATTCATACTTCATCTACAAGGCACTATATCAATGAAATAAGTAGCCATGCGTTAAAAGACTGGCTCTACAAGCTTGTAGATGATTTAGACAAGAACGCCCAAATTCCGATACAATCCATATCACACACAGGAGAAGACAATGAAAGAAGCGAGTATAGAGGAATTTATGGAAGCCGTACAGGAAGCCATTATGATGAACGGGGAATACAAGCAGTGGTGGGAGAAACTAGCCCAAGAGTTGAGCCCACAGGAGAGGGGATACTTTATCAATCTGGGGGAGGAGGGCATAAGAGAGAGTATGCAACATTACGACCCGTATCATCTAAAACTGAGCATTCAGATAGGCTTGGAGAGAGCTTTGGAGCACGAGCTAGAGGAGAAGAAGAAAGCGCAGATGGAGCGCGAGGACTCGCTACTTTATCTCAAAGCACTAGAGAAGGGGATTTATCCGTTGGAGCGCATGCCCATCCACCCACTGGAGTTGAAGACATTGAAGCAGAAAATAGAACAGACCAATCCAGAGCGTTGGGAACAACTGATGTGGCTATTCGACCACGAGAAGCTGGAGGGCTACGAGTTTCTAGTGCTGGATCGCTGGAGGGCATGGTTTCCCAACATGATCTACCATCTGCACCTAGACATCCTATTCCCCATAGTGCGCAACCAAACCAAGATGGAGCTAGCGATCTTGGATCGGACACAGGCACAGATTCAGCGCGCAGAGGGGATAACGGATATGGAGATACTCCAGCAAGCAGAGATCAAACCCTATCACTATTTGATCACAGAACCCCCCACCACCGGGAGGAATTACAGCGAGTGTCTGCAGAAGGACAAGGAGTTGATGGCACACTCCAACATGAGTTTGGAGTAACTGATATACGCTTAGAGCAACATAGTTCTGAAATAAGGGAAGGAGTTGGGGGTGCATTAGAGAATGCAAAGGATGCACAAGATGCAAGCAAAAATACGCAAGCAGTGGGCAACTCTCAAAGTGATTTTAAAACCCAAGAGGAGCACACCCCTACTACTCTTAAAAAACGCTATGAAGCAAATATCAAAGCTATTAAAGTCCTAAAAACACTAGCAGAAGAGGGCGGTAGGGGTGCTACGCCTGAAGAACAGCTGGTGCTCAGTGCCTATAGTGGCTGGGGCTCTATGAGCTCTTTCTTTGATTCCACTCAAGAGAGCCCAGAGTTCTTGGAATTGCAAACCCTCTTAGACCCAGCGCAATATTTCCAAGCGCGCACATCCACTCTAGATGCCTACTACACACCTAAAATAGTGGTGGATGCTATCTATGAGAGTTTAGAGCATTTTGGGTTTAACAAGGATGGCAACACCAAAGAAATCTTTGAGCCCAGTGTGGGCATTGGGAATTTTCTCAGTTATGCCCCACCGCATGCAAACTATCACTTTAGTGCCACAGAAGCCGATAGTGTGAGTGCTAGGATTGCCAAAAAACTCCACCCACTCCAAAATATCCAGCACACCAAGTTTGAAAACTTTGACTTCACCCATAATTTTGATGCCTTCATTGGCAACCCCCCCTATGGCAAGGATTTGATTTATGATGGGGATAAGGATTTAAGCGGGGCGAGTGTGCACAACTACTTTGTGGGTAAAGCCCTCAAACACTTAAAAGAAGATGGTATTTTAGCCTTTGTCATCTCTAGTGCCTTCTTAGATGCAAAGGATAGCACTATGCGCAAGCACATTGCTAGCCAAGCAAGCTTCTTAGGCGCGATTAGATTGCCCAATGATGTGTTCAAGGGCGCAGGCACTGAGGTTACAACAGATTTGGTGTTTTTCAAAAAGGGCAAAGATTCCAATTTGCATCAAGAGTTCTTAGAGAGTGTGCCCTTTTATGACACGGCGGGTCTTGAAACCAAGTCCTTTGCAGACAGAAAAGCCATTATAGATGTTGTGGCTAAGGCCTTGAAGTTTGAGCCTAGTTTGGATGTGAACGCACAGGATAATGTCTATGGCTATAGCCCTGAGCAGATGCAAGCCATCTATGATTTTTTAGCAGAACACCAGAATTTGCAAGAATTTAGGATCAATACCTATTTTAAAAACCACCCTGAGCATGTGCTAGGTAATTTAGAGTTGCAATTCTTGCAACGCCCTCAACTCACCAACGCCCCCAAAGCCTCTTTAGATTTAAAGCAAGCCATTTCCTCTCTCATCGCTACCTTGCCCAAAGACATTTACAATTATAGAAAAACAGAATACCCCCAAGGACTTGTGATCTTAGATCGCTCACACCACAAATTCACCCAATACTCCCAAGCATACAAAAACCTAGAAGCGGGCAATTATGTAGAATTTGAAGGAGAGATTTACAAAATTAGGTCCAAAAAACTCTCAGGGAGAGAAGATGAGAGCTATTTAGAGGCACTGCCTGTTATTCTCTTAGAACAAGCCCCTAAAATCAAAACCCAAATGCAAAAAAGGCGTATCCAAGCTTTTATTCCTCTAAGAGATGCGCTCAATGACTTGCTTAAAGCAGAATTAAGCCCTTTGAGCACTGATGGGGAGCTAGAAGCAAAACGCACTAAGCTCAATGCTCTCTACGATAATTTTGTCAAAAACTTTGGCTATCTGAATGAAAACAAAAACCGCAAAGACATCAAAGATGACTTGCACGGGGCTAAGGTTTTAGGCTTAGAGAGAGAATTTGATAAGGGCATCAATAAAGCCCAAGCACAGGCACAGGACTTATCCTTTAGAAAACCTAGTGCTAAAAAGGTAGATATTTTCTCTAAGCGCACCCTAAGCCCTAAGAGAACATTTGCCATCACCAATGCTAAAGAAGCTCTGATTGCCAGTGTGAGTGAAACGGGGGGATTGGATGTAGCCTTTATCGCTAAACACTTCACAACACAGAGTATAGAAAACACCCTTGAAGAACTTTTAGAACAAAAGTTAATCTTTAAAAACCACCTAGAGATTCCTAGCTATGTTTTAGCCAGTGATTATTTGAGTGGGGATGTCAAGCAAAAGCTCAAGGAAGTCAAACAAGCCATGGAGGCAGGCAGAGAGGATTTAACAGAGAATTTGAAAGCACTGGAGACCATCATACCAGCAGACATTAAAGCTATGGACATTGCTGTGCATTTGGGCACACCTTGGATTCCCCCTAAGTATTATGAGGAGTTTCTCTTAGAGCAGATCAGAGAGGATTATAGCCATTCAGGCAAAGAAGGTGTGTTTTATGAGGACTATATCAAACAACGCCTCTGTGTGGCTAAGAGTTCTAGAGGCTTTCGTGTGAATGACACTACAGAATTAGATTTCTTAGGCATTAGGGATAAACACAACCCGTATAAAATGAAATTGAGCGGGGCGCATTTGCTAGAGTGCGTGATGAACAACACGCCCCTTGAAATCAAATACCCCGATCCTAATAGAACAGATGAGAATGGCAAGCCCATTATGGTGGTGGATGAGGAGCAAAGCACCTTAGCTCAAGATAGGGCCGCACAACTCCAAGAAGCCTTTAAAGAGTGGATTTATGCAGATTATGAACGGCGCACGCATTTAGAGCAAATCTATAATGACACTTTCAACACGGATGTGCTCAAAAGCTATGATGGATCGCATTTGCAATTAGAAGGCTTTAACCAAGATATAGAACTTAGACCCCACCAAAAAAATGCCATTTTTAGAGCGATTCAAGAGCGCACCCTGTGTTTGGATCACCAAGTGGGCGCGGGCAAGACTTTGGTAGCCATTGCAAGTTGCATGGAACAAAAGCGTATGGGCTTGGTTAATAAGAGCTTGATTGCCGTGCCCAATCATTTAACCAAGCAATGGGCGCAAGAGTTTTACAAAGCCTACCCTAATGCCAATGTCTTAGTTGTGGAGAGCGAAGACTTTAGCCCCAAGCAACGCGAACAACTCTATAACCAGATTGCCAACAACCAATACGATGCTGTGATCATTGCCCATAGCCAGCTAGAACTCTTGGCTAACCCTGAACAAACCATTATGCAGATGCAGGCTGAAGAAGAGGACGAACTACGCAGTAGCAATGAAAAGTTAAGGGATTTAGTAAAGGCAGGCTTGTTAGACAAGTCAGCGGTGATGAGTGTGCGTGCTGAAGAACAGGCCATCAAGCGCATAGAGGCTAGGTATTCTAAATTATTGGCACAGAGTAAAAGCCATATCGACATCAGCCAAATGGGCATTGACAACTTGATTATAGATGAAGCCCATTTATTCAAGAACTTAGGCTTTAGCACCAATATGCAGGGTGTCGCAGGTTTGGGCAATCAACAAGGTTCAAGGCGTGCTAGCGATCTCTTTGTCAAGACCCAATACCTACACGACAAAGGGGCTAAGATCATGTTTTTAACAGGCACGCCCATTGCTAATTCCATTGCAGAGCTTTACCACTTGCAACGCTATCTGCAACCAGAGACCCTTAAAAACAAGGGCATCTACAACTTTGATGACTGGGCACAGACCTTTGGACAAATCCAAGCAGATTTAGAACTAGACACCAGCGCACAGAATTACAAGGTGGTGAGCCGTTTTTCTAAGTTCAATGGAGTGCAGGAACTCAGCACGATGTATAGAAGCTTTGCAGACATCATTAGCAATACAGATATTCAAAAATTTAACCCCCACTTTGTGCCCAAGATAGAGGGAGGCAGGCCCATCAATGTGGTCGTGCCCAGAAGTGAGGAGGTGGCATACTTTATTGGCGTGCAGGATGAAGAGGGCAAATTCAATGAGGGTTCTATTGTGGATCGGATGGAAAAATGCAAGGGCAAAAGAGCTGAAAGGGGAGGGGATAACATCTTAGCCTGCACCACAGATGCCAGAAAAGCGGCCCTAGATTATCGTTTGATTGACCCTAATGCAAAAGTGCAAGACAAGCATTCTAAAGCCCAAGCCATGGCTGTGCAAATCTATGAGCAATACCAAGAGTGGGACAAAGACAAGGGCACACAATTAGTTTTTATTGGCTTATCCACCCCCAAAGTGCATAGCCAAAGGGTGTCATTAGAAGACAAGAACACCCAAGAGCAAGAAAATACTCTAGATGGCGTGCAAGAGCTTTTAGAGAGCCTGATAGAATACAATGAGCAAGGGCAAGCCATCGCCCCTAGCCAAGCAGAACTACAAGGCGAGTTAGCAGAACAACATGCCAAAGCCCTAGATTTAGACACACAGATAGCCAAAAGTGCTTCCTTTGATGTCTATAGCGATGTGTTAAGAAGGTTAGTCAAACTAGGCATCCCCCAAAATGAAATCGCCTTTATTCACGATGCCAAGAGCGAGGCACAAAAACAAGAACTCTTTAAAAAAGTCAATAGCGGGGAAGTGCGGGTGTTATTAGGCAGTCCAGCTAAAATGGGAGTGGGCACGAATGTGCAAGAACGCCTAGTAGCAGGACACTTTTTGGATTGTCCTTGGAGACCTGATGAACTCTTGCAAATGGAGGGACGACTCATTAGATAGGGCAATACTCTTTTTGCAAGAGACCCTGAACACTTTGCTATCAAACTCTTTAGATACGCCACAGAGCAGACCTATGACAGCAGGATGTGGCAGATTGTCGAGAGCAAGAGCAGGAGCTTAGAACAATTTAGAAATGCCCATAAACTAGGCCTTAGAGAATTAGAAGACATCACAATGGGCAGTGCGGATGCTTCAGAGATGAAAGCCCTAGCTACAGGCAATCCGTTAATTGTGCAAGAGGTGCAATTAAGACAAAGTCTGAGAAAAGAGGAGAATCTCTACAAAGCTTTTTTAAAAGAACAGCACTTCAAGCAAGAG
This sequence comes from Helicobacter bizzozeronii, assembly GCF_900196775.1. Classification (NCBI taxonomy): domain Bacteria; kingdom Pseudomonadati; phylum Campylobacterota; class Epsilonproteobacteria; order Campylobacterales; family Helicobacteraceae; genus Helicobacter; species Helicobacter bizzozeronii. Next base: position 18,434 of record NZ_FZLB01000008.1, on the reverse strand, counting down.
AGTTTGCAAAGAAACAAAAACACATTGCAACACGCAAAGAAGCAGTTAGACATTCTAAACACTCTGCTAGAGTGTAGAGAGCCTAGGAGAGAAACTCTAAGCATTGAGCTTTATGATGGGAGTTTCCAAGAACCCAGAGCTCTAGTTTTAGGCACAGCAATCAACAAACCACAAGTCTTCCATCTCTCTAAATCTGATGAGTCAAGCAAACAGAACTTAGAGCGCATGGAGGCACTCTTTAAATCTTTGGTGCAAAATGCCCTAGAGAATGAGGGAGAAGAAATAGATGTGATGGACTATAGGGGTTTACTCTTTAAGGCGATGTTTTATCAAAACAGGTTAGAGTTTTACATCTGCCACCCTGATGATCCTAATTGCTATATCCAACCTGACAATCTAATCTACAGCAAGCATAAACAAGACTTGCTGGATGTTGGGAGCTTTGAGGACATAGATTTTAAAAGCTTTTTGCGCAAGTGCAACAATGGCTTAGAAAAGCTAGAAAAAAAAGTTCTAAGAGAGCAAGAACGCCAAGCACAAGCAGAACAAGAAATCAAGAGTTTAAAAGTCTTGCTAGCTAAAGAGGAGCAGTATCCTAAATTAGGATACCTGCAAGCCCTTAAAGAGGATTGTAGAGAGATTGTGAAAGAGATTGCCAAATGTAGTGCAGACAAGAACTATAAGAGTGCGTTTGTGGCTAGGTCTGAGCCATTTACTAGCAAAACAGAAGCTATAGTGGTACACAATCCCGCATTTGAAAACTCCACACAAAATAATATCGCAATCCAAGAGAGCTTAGAGAATAAAGATGTGTTAGCGAGTGGAACACCGCAGATTTTCTACCACCCAGCCTTAGAGAGTGCTTTAAATCACATGCTAGACAACCAAGTATTTGTGGAAAATTTTAGACTCTCAGATGCGCAGAATCAACGCATTTATTTTGAAGAGACATTCAAAAAAGATGCACTGCCCTACTTTTATCAAGAGGGTCAGATAGAACTTTACACGGAGTTGCACAAATTCTTTACAACAGATAAAAAATCCCAAGATACCCTCACAGACCTTCTAGTAGCCTTTAAAGAAAAGCTAGAAACAAAGACACGGCAAGAGTTAGAAACACATCCAAGCGTATCTGTGCAGAGTGTGGATCATAAGGGGTAGGAGATAGAGGAAGTTATGCATGTCATAGAACAACAAGAGCACAAGAAAAAAGCAAAAGGCAGAAGATGAGCCAATGCTCTAGAGACTTTAAAAGAATAAGGATAGATAATGCAAAAACCCGATGTCATCATCATTGAAAGCCCTAATAAAATCAAAAAGATTGCTAGCATCACAGGAGCAAAAGTGCTAGCCACTATAGGGCACTTTATGGAGCTTGAGGGGATTGAGGGAGAGAATTTTAAGCCCAAGTTTGCATACAGGGCAGACAAGAAACAACAGATATATGCGATGATCGAGCAGTGCAAGGGCAAGCGCGTTTATATCGCCACAGACCCCGATAGAGAGGGTTATGCCATTGGCAAGATGTTTTATGAGAAGATCAAAAATGTCGCCAAAAAGGTGTTTAGAGCTGAGTTCCACGAGATTACAGAGAGTGGGATTAATAAGGGTTTGCAAAGTGCCTTGTTGTTTGCCAACACAAATTCTAATCACTATGAGAGCTTTTTAGCTAGGAGTGTGAGTGATCACTACATAGGTTTTACTCTCTCCCCTTATTTAGGGGATTGTCTGCAACAAAGAAAGGGCAATAGTGTAGGCAGGGTGCAAACCCCCTGCTTGAAACTCATTGTGGATAGAGACAAGGAGATAGAAGCTTTTAAAGCTCTACCCGAGAGTCAGAAGGTGAGTTATCAAATCCAAGCTAAAATCTATGATGCGCACAATAGAGAAGTCATTCTGAGGCATTGTGATGGTGAGGGCAAGGAAATCAAGTTTGAAAGCCAAGAACAAGCCCTTACAATACTTGAGCCTCTCAAAGAGTGCAAAGTGGTCTTAGTGCTAGACATCAAACATTCTACTATCTCAAGCCCACCTCCTAAGCCCTTCATCACTTCTAGTCTTTTAAAAGTGGGGAGCACGCAGTTGGGTTTGAGCACCCAACAAATCCAAGAACACGCCCAAAAACTTTTTGAAGCAGGATTGATCACTTATATTAGAACCGATGCAGAGACACTCAGTCAAGAGTTTTTAGAGAAGGCAGAGAAGTTCTATCAACCTGTCTATGCCAATCTTTATGAGCGCAGGAGCTATAAGGCTAAGAATAGTCAAGCAGAAGCCCACGAGGCTATCCGCATCACCCATTGCCACAAGCTTGAAGACACGCAGAATGTTTTAGCCCAAGCAGGTATAGCAGATAATCAAGCTCAAGCTCTCTACGCTTTGATTTTTCAAAGGACATTAGAGAGTCAGGGCAAATCCGCTGTCTATGCCAAGCAAGACTTGCAATTTAAAATCAAAGACCACTTCTTTAGATGTAGTGTGCGCTCTTTGAAACAGGCAGGATACCTAGATATGTTCAGGCACGCAGAGCAGGCAAAAGGTGTAGAGCAGGCAGAGAATGAGCAGAATGCGCATTTAGACCTAAAGGCAGACAGCACAATTAGTCTGTTGAGTTTGAACATCGCTCCAATCCAAAAACACGCCAAGAGTGCCTATGTGGAAGCCAGCTTTATAGAAGTCTTGGAGAAAAATGGCATTGGCAGACCCAGCACTTATGCCAGCTACTTGCCCAAACTAAGTCAAAGAGAATACATCCAAATCACGCCAGACAAAAAGCGCGTTGTGAGTGCCACGCACAAAGGCAAGCAAGTCATTAGCGTTTTTGAAGCAAGCCCTTATAGTTGGATTGTGGATACCCAATTCACCGCTTTGATGGAGGAGCTTTTAGACAAGATTGTGAGGCAAGAGTGTAGTTATGTGGAGTATATGCAAATGATAGCCCAAAGATGTCCCCAAATGCCAAGCCAAACTCCAAGAGAGGAATACCCCACTAGAGCCCCTAAAGAAAGCCAAGTCAAGTATGTGCAAGACATTTTAAGGGATTTGAAGATGGAGATTCCTAGTGAGTTTGCAGACTATGCTAGGGATGATAAAATCACTAAGGCTTTCTTAGACAAATTCATCCCCAAGCACAAAGAAGCTAGGGAGAAGGCCAAACAAGAGGGAGGTTATCTAGTCAATAAAAACACTCCTGCAAGCAAGCCCGCTACTGCCAAACAAATTGCCTTTGCAGAGAGTTTGTCTCAAAAACACAATGTGAAGTTGCCTAAAGATTATAAGAGTAATATGCAGGTGTGCAGTGGCTTTATTGAAGAGTGGAAGGGGAAGTGAGGGAGGGTATTGGTAGTTTTTTGGGGGGAGAACAAAATAAAAAACATGGAGGTTTTACATGTGGTATGTGTTAAAGAATAAGGATAAAGAGGTTGTGAGGTTTGAATTACAAGTAAAAGAACAAGTGATAAATGGTGTTAAAGTCAAAAACTACTTCATAGACGACACAAGTATCGTTTTACAGCCTGCTCTACTGCCTCATTCTTTTGACACCGATAAAAGTGTTGCAGACAATGTGGAACACTGGATCAGGGCTAGAAAAATCCCTAAAGATAGAGCATTTGTGGAGGACATTGTGCGTTCTCTAAATTTAGATGAAAAAAACTTTCTTTCTTATGTAGACATCACATTAGCCCTATCTCTCAACGACACTTATTGGATTGTCCCTGCAGATAAAAACTACCTTTGGAAAGACCATAATCTCTACGAAAATTCTTTCAACGAAACACTGGCTTTAGTGGCTTTTACGGGGTGTTCTGCAAAACTTGAGGGGCGTGTAACCACTCCAGAGCTTACCACTAATGGTATGCTTAAGAAGTGCTGGCATAGAAATGAACAAACAAACAAGATAGAACTTTTAAAAGGGCGTATTGATTGGGAGAAGCCTTATCACGGCAAAGAGCCTTACTGTGAATACTACATGGCACAGATTGCTGCAACACTGGGATTTGAGCATATACCCTATGACTTACAAGAGTTTCATGGAGAACTTGTCAGTTCTTGTGAGCTTTTCACAAGCCAACAGCACGGATATTTACCCATGTATTATTGCCTTGATAAAAAAACACGCATTAGAAAGAACGACTTAGTAACTTATCTAACAGGTGTAACGAAACTTTATGGGGAAGATGCATTTTATGATCTCCTGCTCTTTGATGCGCTTATTGGAAACACAGATAGGCACTTAGGCAACTTTGGTATGTTGATTGATAACGATACCAATGAGCTTGTCAGACCTGCGCCTATTTTTGACAATGGTATGGCGTTTTTTAACCATATTACAGAAAAAGATTTAGGGAGTATTGCTTCCTTTTTTGAACAAAAAACCAGTGCCATTAATATTCCTTTCCAACAACAACTAGAGATCGCATGCCAACCTAGACACACAGAGGCTCTCTTAAAACTGGCTAACTTTACCTTCACTCGCCATAAACAATACAATTTACCCGAAGAGTGGCTGCAAGCAGGTGAAAAGTTTATCCAGCAAAGAAGCCAAGAGATTCTCCAAATCATCGCCAAAAAACAGGCTAAAACCCAAGAAACAACCTCCCACCAAAAACCCCCTACACCCCCCAAACGCAGGCGTAAATGAACCACACCAGCCCCAATTTAATACAAAGGAAAACACAATGCAACAACTAGAACCCCAAGTAACAGAACTACAAGAACTCACAGAGGGCAGTTACCCCTTAAGCCAAGAAGCTCTAGCAGAGTTTTTAGCTTATGGTGTGCCATTAGAGGAAGTAGAGCTCTCTACACAGCAAGAACAAGCCAGCACTGCTTCTAACACACCTATACTGCCTGATGAGCCTTGGCTAGATAGTGTGGGCACAGAGGATCAAGCGCAAGAGTTTTAAGGCAATACCTAATCACAAAGAGATAAAAATAAGGGAGAAGAAATGAAATCGTGGGATGAGATAAGTGTAGCCGAACAAAAGGCGATGTTTAGAGATTTTCTAGCTAATGAAATTAACACAGCCCTAGAGCAAGGTCTAGCATTCAAGCCTCACAATAGGGCTTATAATGCCCATTCAGGCAGTGCTTATAGTGGCTTGAATGCCTTGATTTTAGATGCCAAGCAAAAAGAAGGCAACTATACTAGCAATGCGTGGATCAGCCTTGAGGAAGCACAAAAACTAGGAGCAGATGCTAGAGAGCTTGAGTTTATCCACAGCAACACCCAATCTAGCCAAAATCCTCAAGGCGCAATCAAAAAAGCAAGCATCAGCTATGTTAAAACCCATGAAATACAAAAAGTCCCCAAGAAGGACGCACAAGGCAATCCCATCCCCTTATTGGATGGGAATGGCAACCAACGCTATAACAGATATGGGGAATACCTATTTGAGATGGAAGAGGTGCGTGTAGAAATCCCGCCTAGACTAGAAATCAAGCATCTTTACAATGTGGAGTGTTTTAAGAGCATTGATAGAACACACCTAAAGCCTTTAAATCCCAAGAGCTTAAAGCCTCTATACACAGACGAGCGTTTTTCTTTGGATAATCAAAGTTTAGTGATCTATGACCTCTCTGCCAAACTCACAGAGCCACAATACCAACGGGTGCTAGACTATGTAGGTCATTATGCCCAACACAACCAACAATACGCTAGAGATAGACAACAGCCCTCACAAAGGCATACAGGAGCAAACACGCCTAAGCCAAGCCAGTCTGCTCAAAGCAATATGCCACACTATGCAAATCAGTCTAACCAACCACACCATCAAGCACCCTCAAATCAGCCACAGCAAGACAACACTAGACTAGAAATGGCGATGCCACAAGCACCAATCGCCCTAGAGAATCAACAGGGGATGCAAATAGTGATGCAGATATTGCAAGAACAACAAAAAGTGATTCAAATATTGCAAGAGCAACAAAAGACAATCCAAAAGATGGCTCAAGAGATTGCTTGGCTCAAGACGCAACAACAATCAAAAAATGAAGCCTTAAATGCAACCTACTTTGCGACACCCTCTAAGGGGAGGGGTCGTTGATAGACAACTTCCTTAATGGCTTTTTAAAAGCGTGGCGGGCTTGGAGATATGATGGGAGAGAAGCTTTTATGCGTCTCTTTGTGCAAGAAGTGCAACAAGCTAAAGGCAGTGATTCAGAACATTTTTTGACACTCTTAAAACAAGAAATGCAGGCTGTGGGTGCTACTAGAAGCACAACAGATCAACAAGACATTTTGGCCATCAGTGATTATATTGATACTTTCAAAAAAGAAATGGAACACACCATGCAACAAGCCCCAGCCAAGTAGGGATTAGAATTGGAGCAAACCCAAGAATATGGGGGAGCAGAGCAAACCCCACAAGCCCAAGAGGGCTTAGAGCACCAAGAGCTCCAGCAAGGCACTACTACTCTAGAGGCAGTAACAGAACAACCAAACAGATTAGAGCAAGAGCTAGTAATCGCCAATGAAGCACTGGATGCCCACCACACATTAATCCAAAAAGTCCAAGAACAACAAAAGACACTCCAAGCAATGGCTCAAGAGCTCACAGAGCTCAAGCACCAACAGCAAACCCAAGATAAGACACTAAATGAGCCACAAACAGAAACTAAAGAGCAAGAGCCAAGACAAGTCCAAGAAGATACGCTAGAGCCACAAACCCAAGAATATGGGGGAGCAGAGCAAACCCCACAAGCCCAAGATAGCCTAGAAGAGCAAGAGCTCTTACAAAGCATCACCATTCTCCAAGATGAAATCCAAGAAGTCTTGGCAGAGCACCCCAACAGATTAAAGCAAGTGCAAGAACCTGAAACTAAAGATTTGGTAGAGCAAAAACAAGAGGGCAATTTAGAGCAGTTAAGTCAGTCTGAGCAAGGCTTAGAAGTGTCTAATGAGAACTATTCAGAGCTCCAGCAGAATCCACTCCAAGCCACAGAAATAGATAACAAGTATACCAAGCTACACAGCTACTTCAAGCAAGTTGAATTAGATGTGCAACAAAAACGCATCAAGACCAAGACAGATTTTAAAGAGAGCTTTTTAAACTATGCCAAATCCCACATGACAGAGGCAGAACTCAAAGTCTTGTTAGTGCTTTCCCAAAAGCAACCCAGCAAGCTTACCCAAGAACATCTTAATCTCATTAACGATGCCCTAGAACAAGCACATGGCAACAAGCACATGCAAGATTTAGGCTTACAACTCAGTGTTAAAGCCGTGTTAGGACACCCCCTAGAGGCAGAACAATACACGGCTATCCAAAGCTATGTGCAACAATGCCAAGCAAGCCTAGAGCCTATGGATGGCAAAGTGGCTGATGCCATGAATAGCCACTTGGCAAAAATGCAAAAGAGTAGAGAGACCCCTACAGAAAGCCAAGCAGTCCAGCAAGAAGCCACTCAAATAAGGGAAACGATTGCAGAGCCAAGCCAAAATGCCACACAGCCAATCACAGCACCACCCCCTGAGCCATGGATTCAATCCCAAAACTCTCATAAACCTTGGTTAGAAACACAGACACAAGATACGCAAACAGCCCAACAGGAAGTCCCTAACAACAAGCCCACACCTCCGCTTGAGCCTTGGCTAGATGCCCCGGCTAAACCTAGAGGCAGAAGGCGTTAATGGCTTACATCAAAAATGCGATCTATCTGCCCCTAGATAGCATTTTGCAAGATTTTGGTTATGTGTTAGATAAAGAAAAAAGCACTCTAAACTACCCTGTGCTCAAACATCCTAATGAGAAAGGGAGACTGGTTATAAAGAATAGCGCAGGGAGTTATCACTACTTCAACACTGAAGATAGGAATGATAAGGGCAATATCATCAATTTTTGCCAAAAACGCGGATTGCGATTAGAGGATTTGATTAAGGGAGATGCACGCTACAAAACCAAGAGTTCTACAATCTCTCAAACCAGCCAGCAGGAGCAAAAGAGCCTCAAAGAAGAGTTTAAAGCCTTGCCCCTCTATGATTTAGACAAAAGCCAGCTCCTAAGAAGCAGGGGCATTCAAGGCACGCTCTTTAAAAGCTACCAAAACTCTTTAAGAACCGATCAACACAACAACCTCTGTGTACCCAATTATCTTTGTGAAAATCAAAGACTTGTGATGGCAAATGCTTGTGCCCAGTGGAGGCTTGAGGGCTGTTAAGTCTATTGCGATGACAGAGAGTGTCTTAGATAGTATGGCTTATTTGCAAATGAAGGATTTGAACCCAAACACAACTCTACTACTAGGCAGTGCGGGGCAGTTTGGATCAGAGAAGATGTGTTCTTTTGTGAATGCATTGTTCCAGCAGATGAACCAAGATAAAAGCCAAGCTTACCAGCAGTATTTACAAGAGATGAAAGCCTACAAAGAGTGGAAGCTCTACGAAAAAGAGCAAGCCAAAAAGCTCCAAGACATGCAACCCACCATAAGCAAGACTTTAAAAATTTCTTTTTCAAAACCCAAATACTTTGACAGAAACAATCCTAAAGATATGCCCGTTAATCATTGGCAAGAACAGAGTGTGAGCTCTCTTAAAGAGTTAGCCCAAGCCATTAAATCCTCCCCTTATTCGAGTGCTTTATTTGAAAAGGGGTATCGCAATGCTTCTAATGCCAAGAGTTTTTCCAATCTTCTTATCTATGACATTGACAATGACAAGGACAGCCCACAGCTTACCTTAAAGCAAGCACAAGACTTGTTAGAAAAACAAGGCATAGAGAGCTTGATTATGCCCTCTAAGAGCCACCAAGTAGAAAAGAACGGGTATATTGCTGATCGCTATCGTATTCTTATCCCTACAGCACAGCCTTTAGGCTCTTTAGATACAGAGAGTTTTATAGGACTCAATAGCCTAGTAGCCAAGACTTTGGGTCTATATGCCTACATAGATAAAAAAGTCTTGGTAGATAGGGGGAGAGCTTATTATAAGAGTCCTGAGAGTGCCGAGCCTATGTTTGTGCAAGGCAAGGTATTAGACATAGAACCCTTCAAACAGCAGGCTTCTCAAAATCTTTTCACAGAGAAAATACCTAGAAAAGTATTTAGTCCTCCTAGTGCAGTCAGTCCCCCTGACCTGTCTGTCAATGTGGTTTTAGCCTGTGATAATGATGAAGCGGGACAACGCTACACACAGGCGTTAGAAGAGATATTTTTTAACTGCACAAATCAGTTGCCTGAAATCTATACCCCCTTTGCCAAAGATTGCAATGATGACTTGAGGCTTAGTCAAATAATAGGGGAGAATAATGTCAATGCAGATAGTGTTTATCAATATGTTTCTAAAGCGTTTAAGCAATTAGAGAATCCGTATGTCTATGCAGAGGGCAAGAGAGAGATTTTAGAGAAGTTAGATAGCGTTGCTAGTATTAAAGACTTCAACGCTGATACGATGAGTAGATTAGAAAAATTGAAATTGAATTTAAACACGAGGAGGAAGTATGGAAGATAATCATCCTGTTGGGAGTGTCTTTGGTAAGGCCATGTATTATTTCCAAGGTCCTGCAGACAAGGTCGTTAATAATTTAGCCACACAAATGACCGAATTTTTCAAAGTGCAGATGGGCTTGAACATTATCCTAACGATTTTGTTTATGTGGTGGGCTTATAAGCGTGTTAAAGAAGGTGATTTTTTCCAATTAAAGACTTTGATGGGCATGTTGGTGTTTGCGGTGTTTTTGGGCGTGATCAACTGGGCAATTTCTGAACCAACCACTTATATGCGTGAGGTGAAAAATATTATTTCTGCTCCTTCTAATGCCCTAACAGAGATTATTGCGAAGAGCTTACAAGCGAATGTAGAGGCCTTGAAAAAAATTGACAATGGAGAAAAATTCCACATTGCACATTTGATTGACCAATCTTATTATGCTATCACTTTGTTTTATAATACGGCATTCAAAGACTTGGGGCTGATGATATTTTTCGAACTCCTGCCCCAGCTCATCCTATTCCTCTTGTTGATTATTGCCCAGGTCTTGTTTATCGCTTTAGTCTTGATTATTGTGTTAATGGTGTTTATAGAAACTAAGGTATGGTTAGCATTGGGCATTATAGTCTTGCCATTAGGATTATTCCCACAGACTAAGGGGATGTTGTTTAGCTACATCAAAAAGTTACTTTCATTAACTTTTTACCAACCTTGTTTGATGTTAGTGGCATTTTTGAATTTCGCAGTCATCAATAGTATGACTGCTAGGATTCCCTCAACAGATGAGATTAAGCGTGGTGCTTTTGATGCAAGTAAGGCGAGTAAGACAATCATAGATACAGGCTTTTTCGATCTCTTAGGGCACATGCTAGTGCTGATCCTATCTTCTTTAATGTGTTTCTACCTTGTCAAACGCATCCCAGACTTCATCAATGGCATCTTTGGCACAAGTGGGGGTGTCGGGGCTGTAACAGAGATGATGCAAAAGATAGGGATGACAGCAGGGGGCGTGGTAGTAGGGGGTTCTGCAGTGATGGCAGCTAATAAGATCAGTCAGGCTTATCAGAGTGCAGGAGGAGGACTAGCAGGTGTGAGAGCAGGTCTAGGAGCTCTAGCTACAATGGGGGCTACAGGGGGCTTAAGTGCTGTGGCTGACAGAGAGTCTATTAGCTTAGGCATTAAATTTGGTGTGCATACGATCAAAAGTGCTTTAGGGAGTGGATTTGCAACAGGCAGTAATGCTAGTAACCAGCACAATGCTTCAAGTAGCACACCCAATACGGATAAAGGGGGAAGTGGAAAATAAAATATGATTAAAATGAGAAACTTAATGAGTGGTTCGGGAATTGCATTGACTTAAGAGAAAAATAACAAATAAACCCTATAATGACCACTTTCTCAAGTGTCCTTTGTGGAGGTTTAGTGATGAGATGGCAAACTGCAACGCATGTTTTAGGCTCTTTAGCTTTGAGTTCTTGTTTTGTTTCTCCACTTCTAGGCGATACAAGGAGTGCAGAATACTATTCTACACACCATGAAGAACGCAAAAGAGTGCTGAAGCAATGTGATAATTTAACGCTTAGTGCCGCACTACAAGGTAAGGACTTGAACAAAGAGCAGAAGAGCATGTGTAGAAATGCCAGAAAGGGCAGAGAGTTAGCCGATCAATATGCGACAAAACAAAAGAAAAGTAGCCTGACTACAATGCTGATGCAGTGCTATACAAGAATGGCGGATGGATTAGAAAAGGGACAAGATATCCTGAAAACAGATAAAAAGTGCAGACTGCTAGTTAGGAGGAGCGCATTTCTTCGTTATACTTTTTCATACTACCCATTGCCCAAGCTATATGATTCTGACAGCGATCTTGACGATATTTATCCCAATATAGAAACCAACAAATATGATGATCCTAAAATCCGCCATGCTATTTTACTCAAGTGTTATAGGACCTTTTCGAGTCAATTACGCAAATACGGCAGTTATTACCCTATAAAAACTGACTTCCGACACGAATGTAGAGATGCTCTGAGCAAAGAACTTGATCATCCGCCCGTTAAGAGCTATGACCCATTTAGAGAAATGGAATTTTAAGGCGTAGGATCGGGAAAGCCATACTTGTCGGTTTTAGTGTAGGTGCTTAGTTCTTTAAACCTATTCTTGTAATTAGTCATCTTGGTCTTATCAACGCTATTAGAGCCCACTCTATACTCTCTCTTGAAAACAGAGGCCACCATTGAGGAGTGCATCGCCATTGTTTTGTTGAGAAAGAGCAACTGATTAGTGATTTCTTTTAAATAAGCAAGGGTCAAGCCTTTGATTTTTTGGTTGTAATCAGCAAGCACTTGGGCTTGGGAATCTTTGTCTGTAGCAGCTACTAAAGCTTGTTGGAGTTCTTTAGTGATTTGATCAAGCTCATTAGAGAGCTTGTCTCTATTGAGGAGTATGGGCTCACAAGTGTTGGTGTTAGGGTTTTCTTTGCAATACTTGATTTTTTGTTTGTTGTTATTGGCATTCTTGTCTGTAACGCCTAATTCAGCATTGAGTGTGTCTAATCTAGCGATTAAAGGTTGCATCCTTTCGTTAAGCTGTTGCTCTTGTTTGAGTTTAGCTTTGAACTTGGCTGTGGCTCTTTTGAGTCGTTCTTGATTAGCAGCAGCATAATCCCCTTTTAGAATAGCCTTAGCTTCTGTAGTATAGGAGTTCTCCATATCCACTTCCTCACGCGCTTCATTGAGGCTTTGGCATAGCATAATCGCCATAGACCTCCCTGTGATTTCTTCCTTCATATCCTGATAGCTTGAACGGGTGCTATCATCGCTCAGGGCGCGTAGCAGAGCTTTAGCATCTTTGATAAGTCTTGTTTCTGCACCCGTGCCTATAATCGCTTTGCTCAAATCGGTAACTTTGTAGCTCAACTGATTCAAATCTAACCACGGGCATTCTTTGTTAAGGTATTTATCCCTTAGCTTGTCCCTAATGTCAAAGTTCTTCACAGCCTGCTTCAAATCCTCATAGTTAGCTTGAATGCTAGCAATTTGGCTTTTGAATTGATCCAGCAATCTCATAGGATTAGCAATAGTAATTGCAGAACCACTAATAAGAGCATTGGCTTTGTTCATTAGGTCATTGACTTTGTTCAACTGGGCGATCTGTTCTTGGGCTTTAGAAATCATCTCTTCGTATTTTTTAATCCCATCTACCATTTTGCCTAACATTGTGCCTTGTTGGCTATTAATGCTGGCTAATTGTCCATTAGCTGCCTCATCAAAAGTGAGCATACCAACGGCTATGGCATTGGACATAAAAGCACTAAATAGAATAAGGGAAAAGAGGGACTCATAGGCTACTTTGGTCATTTTAACCCCTTTTTTCTATTATAACATCATCTGCTACCTAGCGTTTTGGTTAAGTGTGCGAAAATGCTACATTAAAATCATTTGCTGGAGTCTGCACCAAAAATGGCGGTGTGTTTTAAAGCAAAACAATCTTTATTTTAAAATACAAGTATTGTATTATGTTTTATTGTATTGTATTTTACAATGTTCAAGTATATTATATTTTATTGTGTATTTTCACGGCATTAGCTACGGCACACATTGGCAAAATGCAACAATCGTATAGTATATTTCTCCCAAACAACACTAGGAGCTCCAAGTGTCCTTGCGGTGTCTTATCATAATGACCTTTCTTAGTGCATTTCTCTACGCCCAACCCCAGAACTTCACACAAGCCAAACAAAGGCTTATCAAGCTATACGAACAGCACCCCGATCACCAAACTACTTTCTATTGCCAAGCCCCTTTTAGGATTGTGCATAAAGGCACAAAAACACACTTAGAGATCATCAATTCAGACAAATACACCGCCCGCAATGCCAAGACCAAGAAGGGTAAAGACAATCAACGGGGTTGGCGTGTGGAGTGGGAGCATATTATGCCCGCACAGAACTTTGGCAGGCATTTAGCGTGTTGGAGAAAAGGCGGGCGTAAGGCTTGTGAAAAAGACCCCACATTTGCCAAAATGGAAGGCAATATGTTCAATCTTGTGCCTACTATAGGCGAAGTCAATGGAGATAGAAACAACTACCGCTATGCCCAAGCCCCGAAGAATATGCGTTATACGCAGTACGGGAATTGCAAAGTCTATACAGACTTCAAAGAAAAACGCTTTTATCCAGCTGACTATTCTAAGGGCTGGATTGCACGGGCTTATTTGCATATGAGTCAAACTTATGGGATCAATCTAGCTAGAGCAGAGAGGCAGTTAATGGAGGCGTGGAACAAGATGTATCCTCCCAGTGCTTGGGAGATAGAACGCACAAAGATTATTGAGAGGGAGATGGGGAAGTAGTTAAGAGAAAAGAAAGTCTATAGGTCATCTAATCATCTTATTCCCCCATTATCCACCCCTCTTTAAGATTTTAAGAGCGTGTCAAACACGCAAGCGACCTTTTTGTTATGCTCTTGAGTGGTGTGGATGTAGATTTTAGTGGAGAGCAAAGAGTTATGTCCTAGAGCTCTGCTAGTGAGGACTAAATCCTGTGTCTCTTGGTAGATGAGTGTGGCAAAGCTATGCCTAAAGAGGTGTAAGCCCGTGCCGTATGTCTGATAATGCTTGATCTGAGAGCGTTTGAAAATCTTGGCAATGAAGTTTTTAAGTTGGCAAGTCCTTTGGGATTGTGTGGCTTTTTTGAAAAAGAACACCCCATTGAAGTGCTGTAGTCTTTTGCTATCATGCATCCAAGCGTGCAAAGCTTGCTCCAAGATAGACTTACGAATGTAAGCTTTTCGCTCTTGCTTGTTCTTGCCCAGCACGAGAATAGATTGACATACTCTCCCATAACTAAAGTTAGGGGATTCTAGCTTTAGTGGAGATCGCGGCTTCAAGCAGGATAGCTCCGTTTGGAGTCTTACATTCCCTATTCCAAAGGTTGATGCCCCAACCCCAAGGGTATTACCCCTTGATTGCAACACAAATATTAGCACAGCCATGCTGGTGCTAGCCTTATATCCCCATAGCTAAAGCTAGGGGCTTTACGGCGTGGCTGGTAATTCTGTTCTTCGGATTTGATATTTTTGAGTTCTAAATTAAATACTTCGTTTTTTCTAAGACCGCCCAGTATCACAAGCAACAAGATACACTTGTTGCGCTTTTCATAGCTAGAGTGGGGCTGGTAATCCAGCAGTGTTTGGATAAAGTTTCTTAAGTCTTGAGCATTCAAGTGTTTGGGCAAAGTCTGGGTTGTTTGTGCAAAGGCAAGGTTTTTTAGCGGAAAATCAAAGTTGTATCCGCGTTTTCTATCTAAATAGTCAAAGAATTGCCGTAGATACATCACATACTTAGCCATATAGCTAGATTTTCTGATTTGAGCCAGATCAAAAAGAAAGCTAATCACTTGCTCTTCTGTGAGGCTTCTCAGGCTCTTTAGTTTGATGCGGGCTTTAAAGTGTGTGAAGAACGAGAATAAGATGCGCACCATCAAAATGTGTCTAATCCCTTGATTGTAAAGCTTGTGGCACAGACTCTCTAATGCACTGATATGCTGGCATTTTAAAATCTCCTCTTGGTAGCAGATCACCTTAGCCATATCCTCTAAAGCTTGCACGGGCGTGAAGCTTTTGATCTTGTAGTGCAAAAATGCCTTGATATTCTCAAAGAGTTCTCTTTGTGTCCTGCTCAAGCGTAAAGCTAGATTGGATGTTATTTTTGCCATTTTCATCTCCCTTATTGAGTTTGTTAAAAGAATGCAATTTTAAGAGAGAAAATGAGAATGCCTAAAAATACCTCCCTTGAACACGGGATTATTAATAGAAAACGGAATAAGTTTTCCCCCTAAATATAATAATAAAATAAGGGAAATAAGCTTTAGCTTCTTTCTAACCTATTGCTTGTTTTTCATGACACATGGCATGTGAAAAGCAAAAAATTTTTAAAAAAACACAAGTCTTAAAAAGTGTGGGGGTTTTATATTTATCAACACAAGGGGTGCTAGATGAAAAAGGGGTCAGTAGTTGCTGGAACAATTTTGTTTTTCGTGGCTCTGTTTTACAGCATATATGAATTTGAAATCCACAAGAAGGTTATGGAGATGAGCAAGAATGACACACAGAGAGCTATTGCCAAACACAGAACTCCATAGCAAAGAATATCCACTGCACACACAAAAACTCTCTCAAACCTTCCAAGTAAAGTCTATGGAGTTGTGCAGAAGACTCCATAAGTGTGGCACGATATGTGTTAAGAGATAAATCGCTAAAGGCAATCAGCAAACTTTAAGCTCTACAAGGCTCACAGAACGCTTTGAAAAGAGTGGTTAGTGTATTTGTATGGTTTGGCTTGTGTGTGGCTCTATGGAGAGCCTAGAGCGTTTAAATGAGATACTGCCTGTATTGCTCTAAAATGGCTCAGAATTGATTGGGAGTGTTGGTAATGGTTTGAATGGATTTTTTGTAAAGTCGCTTGCTATAAGCTTGTAAAAAGCGTTAAAAGGGCAGTAAGCAGTGTTTTTTGAAATAAGGGAAGTGATTTATCGATGGCCTCTGCCCTTTTCCTTGCTGGAGGTTTCATTGTATGTGAATGCTGACTGGGTTGTTGGCTGTGGCCGTGTTTTTATGTCTTGTCGTGCTTGTCCAAGCTCTAGGGACTCTTGAGTCTGTTGTTGCTTGAGTTCTGTGATCTCTTGGGACATTGTTTGGAGTGCCTTTTGTTGATCTTGCAATATTTGCATCATTGTTTTGAAGTCCAAAGTAGCTGGAGCTTGTGGAATAGCGGTTAAATCAAGTTGGGTTGTTTTTGGTTTAGAGGTGTGGGGTTGCTGTGGTTGGTTTGAGGATGCTTGCTGGCCATATTGTTGGTTATGCTGGCCTACTTGATAAGACACGCTATCTTGGGTAGTAGTCTTGTCTAGCTCAGATACAGATGTAAGCACATTGCTTGCCCTTGTGTGTCTTTGTGAGAGCTCTGACTCATTGCTAAGATGTTGCTGGTTGGACTGCTTATGCCTATCTGTGCCCAGTATAACAACAGCAGACTTGAAAGCAGGTTGTATGGCGTGGGGCACACCAGAAACTTTTTGAGTTTGGGATAATTCTTTTGTCTTAGAAATTGACTCTCTTTGTTCAACTTTGAGTTTTTGCAAGAGTTGTTTAGCATCTAGCAAGATCAAAGGCAAATGTCGTGCGTGGGTGTTTAAAAAGCGGTTAGCGCTTAAAATCTCTTTAGCAATGAAAGATAAACTCTTACTAATGCGCTCCAGTGAGCGGTTGAGTTGTGCATAGTTTGGGTTGAGTAAGAGGCTCTCTTGTTCTTTTGGGGTTGTGGCTTGTTGGTGTTGTTGTGTACATTTATTCCAAATCTTCTCTAAGTCCTCTTTCTCTTGTCTAAGAGCATTGAAGCGTTGCACTAAGAAAGCTAGTCTTTCATTAGCAATATTGAGCAAGGCTTGTTGGTTGCTTGGATAATGACTAGCTGTCTATCTTGCTCACTGGGATTAACTTCTTGGAGCTGGGGCACAAGGTGTGCTAGAGTTCTGAGCTTGTAGTAATGCTGTTTGAGATTTTTAAGCGTGGGTGGTTGGTGGTGTAGAGCTTGCGCAATGTGATCTAAGAAGTTAGGATTGATAAAGTTTCTCTCTTGGGTGGTGCGCTGTATCTCTATTTCACTTTTGAGTCTAGTTATGTGCAAAAGAGTGTTTTTATCCAAACAGCGTTGATCCAAGCGTTTGTATTGTTCATAGATGGCTTGTTTCTTTTGCAAGAGCGTGAAGCCTTTGGTCTGTTGTGTAAAGAGCGTGTTGGTGTAGTCTAGCCAAGCTTGCAAACTCTCTTTGGTGTGGGTGATATGGTGCTGGTGTTGCTCTAGGACTTGTGAAAAATATTCTTTTAACTCTTGGAGAGTGGGGACATCAAGGACATCTAAAGGTTCAAAGTGTTCCTTGTTGGCTTTATTGTAGCCTTTAGAGAGAGTGGCACGGCGTTCTAGTTCCTCTGGACTAGGGGGAAACCAGCCCGGTTTTTCCCAAGTGCGTTTGGCTAAGACTTGTCTAACACGCAAGAGCTTATCCTCATAAAACTTAACCCGCTGTTCTAAGTGTTTAATGCGTTTATGAATAGCTTGTGAGCCAACACTGAGGAGCTCTTGGTTATAATGATTGAGGTGTTCTTCTTTGCTAACCAAGGCTTTTTCTGCTTGTTTCTCTTCCTCTCTAATAGCCCGCAGGCGTTGGTTGAGATTGTCTAAAGCTTGCAAACTAGGTTGATTGACATAGAGGTGCTCAGGAGTTTGTAACCACGCATTGACACGATAACTAAACTCTTCTCTTAAATCGTGGAAAAACTCTTTGCAATCGGTGCGTGTGGCAAAGCGCAATCTCTTTTTAGTGATTTGGTTAGTTTTATTGATAAAGACATGGATATGGGCGTGTTCTTGGTGGTTGTGGGGCACTAAAGCAAACTTGTGATCGGGCATACACACCCTGAGTGTTTCAAAAGTGGTGTGGAGTAGATTGTGCATTGTCAAGTCATCGGGTTTTTCTTTGAGAGAAAAGACCAAGTGCATCGCCTCATTATAATCTTTGAGCAGATCAAAGTCTGCTGTCCATTCTTCTAAAATGTCCCCAACACCCGCTTGTTCAAACCATTGGTTGTAGGCTTTCTTGTTGTCTGTGCCCTTAAGAGCATAGACAAGCGCATTTTTCAAATGCGCGCGCTTCATCTGCCCGATATTCTTAATGATTACAGGGGTCTTACCAACCACGCCGTAAAGCCCCTAGCTTTAGCTATGGGGATATAAGGCTAGCACAAGCATGTCTGTGCTAATATTTGTGTTGCAATCAAGGGGTAATACCCTTGGGGTTGGGGCATCAACCTTTGGAATAGGGAATGTAAGACTCCAAACGGAGCTGTCCTGCTTGAAGCCGCGATCTCCACTAAAGCTAGAATCCCCTAACTTTAGTTATGGGAGAGTATGTCAATTTTATAGGTCTTAATTGCCTTGCTCATATCGG
>NZ_FZLB01000001.1:0-64050 GCF_900196775.1 Helicobacter bizzozeronii | reverse complement strand
TTGCACCAAGGGCAATTACAGCGCGCCTTTTGTATGGAGCAGCGTGGATATTACACATACCAGAGCACCTCCCACACTTTCAAATCTCCTTTCTTCACTCTGAGCATTGAACAGGATTTGGAGTGCAAAGGTAAATTTTTCACACCTCATATTGACCATTACACCTTTGGATTGATAGAGGGTCAGTTTTATTTGCGCCAATACAGCCGTGAGGTTTTTTACACAACAAATTGTGATTGGGACAAGGAAAGTTCTGAGCACCTCACTACCCAAATTTTTTACCGCCAAAGCAGAGATGACCCAGAGGGCAAACACAGAATTTCCATGCAAGACTTTGTAGCTAATATGCCCAAAGGAGACTTTGGCAATCAAGCCTTAAAAGCGCGCATACAAGAGAGTTGTTTTCAAAAGGACTTGTGCCGGCGGGTTAAGCAAGATAGAGTGATACAAAGATTATAGAAAAACCCATAAAAGACCTAAACTTTGGGTATATTCCAAGCAACAAACAGCCATAAGGATCACCACATGCGCCCATCTAAAACCCTCGTTTTACTCTGCTTGTTCTCCATGCTTGAGGCTAACCCTTCAAATTTTGATAGCAAGCCTCAAGCCACCAAGCAGGTGTATTTGCATTTTGTCCCCTATTCTAAACCAAAGAAAGTATTTAAGGAAGTGTTTATGATCTTAAAGCAGGTGCCCTTACACTCCACCTCTTTTAATGTGCTATTAGCGCAGAATGTGCAAACCCAAGAGCAAGAAGTGTCTTTATGGGATCCCAAAAGTAGTTTAATGTTAGCTGCCAATGGAGGGCTGGTTTTGCCCGATCCAAGAGATTACAAGCAAATCCTAGAGTTGCGTCAGCAAGCAGCAAAGCATAATGCCCCCTTGCAAAAGGAGCGTTTTATCGCCACGCATGCCAAAGCTTTTAAAACATTTATCAAGGCACTGCCCCCAAAAAACATCATCACCCTAGAATCCCCATCCCAGCACCCCGCTAAGGAGGTCTATTACATCTCTAAAGGAGTCCCGTCCAAAGAGATTGTAGCTAAGCTTGAAAAGCTCACCAAAGAGGCAAGGGTGCATGTGGTATTATTAGGAGGATACCCTAGTGAAGATGTGGAGAATACTCTCTTCTTGGGGGCAGCTCTTTGCCTACAATATTTTCAACAAAACTTACAACACCTTAGCACCATAGCGCGTTTGCAACAATGCACGCGGTTTTTAGACTCTGATGTGTTGGATAATGAAGCAGAGACTCATACATTAGAACATAAAACTATGGCGCGCATCACGCAAAACATCAAATTAACCCTTAGATTGGGGCTTGCTAAAAATCGCGTTACAGATTCAGATGATCTGGCTTTCTTCTTGCCCCTCTTTTACACACTCCCTAAAAAGGATTAACCATGCGTTTGTTAATATTGCTATGCCTTTGTATAGGCAGTTTGCTTGCTGGTGGGCTTACCAGTGAGGATAATTTACAGGCGTTGTCTAAATTTTTAGGTGCTAACCCCCTTGAAAAAGAGCGCACGAGTTTAAATGCTAAGTTTGATGTGGTGGTTGCAGTGCGCTCTGAAGTATATGACAAATTGTATGTCTTTGTAGTGAGTAAAGATAACAGCCAAGCTTACAGAGCTCAGGATTTCTTAGAGCGCGCCACGCCCCAAGAGAAAACCTATATACAGCAGAGAATACAAGAAGCGCGCGCCTATGAGAACACGCCCCCTAAGATTAGGGATATGTTAAACAATAAGGTGCCTGAAGGGGATGATGAGGGAGAAGAAACCGACCCCAGAGACATCGCCCTTTTATCTCTAAAACCCTTAGAAGGGACAGATTTTAACATCGCCCAGATCAAGGATTATAGTCAAGCACATCAAGGCGCATTCTATGGTTGGGGTGTGCGCACCACCACTTATAGCACATGGATTTTAGACAAGGGCAACACTTTGGCTATTGAACTCACTGACCCTTCTGGTGGATTTAAGCAAGCCCGCCAAATGATTAGGCAGAGCATGCAAGAGATGCAAAAAGCTAATGATGCCTACTACCACCGCGATTTTAACGCCCTTTTTGATCTCATTCCTACCTCTCAAATCGTTACGATCCTCTCTCAAAACCCCCAAGCTAAAGACCTCTATATTGTCTTACCCAGTGTGGCTGATAGTAATATGGAGATTTTTGCTCAAAGCCAGCGCATAGTGGAGGATTTTCCCAACATGCTTAAAAAGGCAAATCTGCATATCATCCTCACGGATGAGCGAAACACTAATAACAATGGCGATATCCAAACCTTTAACCAACAAGTCCGTTGTCGCCAAAACAACGCCACTAAAATTGCCTTGTTCCAAAATTATTTTGCCATTAAGGGCACTTATTATGTCAATCTTGATTGCTCCAGCCCCAAAGAGAAGCACCCAGAACACAAATGGGCTAACTGGCAAGATGCCTTTTTTGGCATGGGAGCTTGTGGTGATAGGGTGGTGGATTACCACCCCGTGCCTTTTATTTATGAGTATAGAAAAGATTAGGCAAGAACATAAATTGCTTAATCCTAAGGTCTTGCATGGATTATGACACATCGGTATTGCGCACCCAAATTTTTTATCGCCAAAGCAGGGACGATCCCACAAACCAACGCCCTATTTCTTTGCAAAACTTCCTTGAGAGCCTAAACAATGGCAATCTTGAAAATCTAATCCATCCAATCTAGGGAGTGCGCAATTTTAATGCCCACTTCCACTTAGAGTCCTTGACTTTTCTGTTATATCTTGAGGCAAATAAAGTAGAATGGTCGCCTGATGGCAATGGATTTTGATAGTAATGGGTAAAAAGCTTGCCACGCTTTTAGCCAAAAGCCTGTAATTTTGCTAGATACTACTATGAATCTTTGCCATGCCAAGCAATTAAATAAAGGACTTTCAATGATCCGCCTAATTAGCATCCTTCTACTCATAAGTCCCCTATGGGCTGTCAGTGTTGATTTAAGCCAAGAAATGCAACAAGCCCGCACATTGATGGCAAATATGTACCAAAGAGCCATTCAAGAGAAAAAAGATTATGGCTGTAGTTGGCATCTCTACCTAGATGCGCTAAAAAAGGACATCAGCCCGCTTTTAGAGCATTTACAAGCTTTTATCAACCACACCCCGCTTTTACAAACTCTCCAACCCAAAACCCCCAAACAAGTCCAAACCATCAAGGCACTTAAAGCCTTTGAAATGCTCCAACTCTTCAAATTCTTGCGCGCCTCTATCCCTGATATTGATTGCAGAGAGGATTCTACTCTATTAAAACCTTTTGAGGCTGAGCAAAACACCCAAGATTTTTTAAAGGGTTTGGCATTGATCTATGCACCCTTAATAGAGGCTTACCATCAGGGTTTGGATATAGTGGACTATTTAGAGGGATTGCAAAATCATCTTGAGAGTCCGTGGCTTTACCCCATTCTAAGAAATAGCGTTTTACACCAAAAATATATGCTAGGATATACATACATCAAGGCAGATTCCCCTCCAGCCCGTGCCTTTTTAAAAGATGCCCAAATTACCAATAAAACCTATAAATTGGTGCGTGGTTTTGGTGTTTATGATCATAACTTAGAGGAGCAAAACTTTTTGAATGCGCAAAACGCGCACCTTTTGGGGATTGGGGTGCAAGCTATCAATTTGTGGCTAGACTATTACAAGGCGCGCGCTCTCACTTTTTTGGGTAATTATCTCAATGCAGAACACAGCAATATGGGAGATTATTGGATCACGATCTACAATGTGTATTTCGATAGGGCTTTTCCCCGTGATCAACTAATATGTACGGGTTCATGCGTGTATATCAAGGACATGACAGAGGCGATGCAAATGATACTCCCTAAATACCCCACCCCCTGCTTACAACCCCAATATTTAAACAAAGAGGCTAAGGCAGTGTGCCTACAAATCTTCCAACAACACAGCTATAACCCCCAACCCTTACAAAAATACCTAAAATCCTTGCGTTTAATCTCCATTGATGAGAGTCCTTGCGTGTATCTTAACACCAGCGACAAACTCCAGCTTTTTAAATCCAGTAATGCCCTATGTCTAGCCTTGCAGAAAAACTTAGCAAAGAAATAAGATGTAGGCTATGTTAGGGCATGCCTAGCGTGCTAGAGGTGGTGGGCTTGGATTGGGTCTAGTTTGCAGAACTCCCATCACCACCAAAGCCACAAAAAAGCTCCCCTCGATAAAAAAGTCAAAGGGGTCAAACCCGATCCCCAAGACAATATAAAAGCATAGCAGACTGAGCAAGAATAGACTAACTAGGGGGTCTTGATCCAGTGTGCGTGCAAACGCGCGCCACACCACCACCCAGAGCAATAAGAGTGCAAACAACCCCAGTAATCCCCTATGGGCGAGGGCATTGAAGATTTCATTGTCATAGCGTTCTTTGCAATCAATACTCTTAGGGTCGCGATAAGACTGGGCACGGGTTACGATCTCTGCAATGTGTTTGCACTTGGTGCTGATGCTCATGCCAAAAAATGGGGAGAGACGCACGATCACTAAGGCTTCTTGCCAACGCGCCAAACGCGATCCAATGCTTGAATCGGGGTTTTTGTCGGCATAAAGTTTGAGATCGTGGCTAAAACCTTCTTGGGCATTTCTAGGGCTATGCAAGATTTTTTGATTCTCTAAAATATGCACGGATACAAACATCCCCACAAAAAGCGCGCTGATCACAAGCATATAGGGCAAAGAACGCCAAGATTTTTGGCGGTATAAAATGAATAAAGAGAGAATCACAAAAGTAGCGCCAAAGGCGATGGAGGCGCTGCGTGTCCCGCTCAACAAGACCACCACAAACCCTAAGAGCATCGCTATGCCAAGTAAAATTTTTTCTAAGCGTTGCTTGGAATGCAAGGCATAGATGTAGCAACCAAAAAGTGCGGCAGATGTCAGGGTTACAAAGCCTACAATGGTGCTAAACCCCACCACGCGCGCCACATCAAAGCCTATGCGTTGCACCAATGCGATCACGCCATTGAGCGTGCAAGCAACCCCCATGCTATAAAAAAGATACCTCTGATTCAAACATACCAGAACACTGCTCAAAAACACCAGACTCACCACGCCCAGCATATAGACTAGGGGCATGTTGAGCAGACGCAAATTTTCATGCCAGCTTTTTAGGTCGCTCTCCACAAATAGATTGGGCAATACAGCAACTGCCATGAGCAAAAACGCACCCACTAACCACTTGGTGGGGTGATCAAGCCTTAAGGGGGGTTTGTATTTCCAATAATAGCCAAGCGCCCCCACAGCCAGCACCACCAGCAGAATTTGGGGCATGGGTTTCTTAAAAGAAGTTAAGAAAAACAGCGCAAAAAAAAGCGTGGCGCACTGGCTAAGGGTGCGGGGTTGCATTACAAATTAGCGGTTTTTGATCCCAAGTGCTTGGATGAGCTCCATGTAGCGATCGTGATGGGTGCGTTTGAGGTATTGGAGTAGGTTTTTGCGGTGCCCGACTAATTTTAGCAACCCTAGACGGCTG
This sequence comes from Helicobacter bizzozeronii, assembly GCF_900196775.1. Taxonomy (NCBI): domain Bacteria; kingdom Pseudomonadati; phylum Campylobacterota; class Epsilonproteobacteria; order Campylobacterales; family Helicobacteraceae; genus Helicobacter; species Helicobacter bizzozeronii. The sequence goes on along the minus strand of NZ_FZLB01000001.1, from coordinate 58,521 downwards.
GAATGATCCTTAGGGTTGCTCTTTAAATGGGCAGTCAGATCGGCAATCCTGTGACTCAAAAGTGCAATTTGCACCTCACAAGAACCCGTATCGTGAGCTGAACGCCCAAAACGCCTCATAATCTCTTGTTTTTTCTCCGTATCCAAAGCCATAAGACCTCCTAATAGGAATTTGATAAGGTGGCATTATAACTTAAAACAAGTAAAATTTTACATGAAAAATTGTAAAATGGGCTGTTAGCCTAAAAATTAAAGTAAGGATTGATTGAAGCGGCGTGGCAAGCGATAAGCAAAAGGGCATTCTTAAAAAAACTTTCCCTTTTTTAAGGCAGTTGAGCCAATCTAAGGATTTAACGGTTGTTGCCTTTGTGATTGCCATTTTGGGGATTATCATTGTCCCCTTGCCCCCCTTTTTGCTCGATTTTTTGCTCACCATTTCGATCGCCCTTTCCGTGCTCATCATCTTAATCGGGCTTTACATCACCAAGCCTACCGATTTTAGCGCCTTCCCCACCTTGCTTTTGATTGTAACCCTTTATCGCCTCGCACTCAATGTCGCCACCACGCGCATGATTTTAACACAGGGCTATAAGGGCCCCAGTGCGGTTAGCGACATCATCAGTGCCTTTGGGGAATTTAGCGTGAGTGGGAACTATGTCATTGGGGCGATTGTCTTTAGTATTTTGGTGCTGGTCAATCTCTTAGTGGTAACTAATGGTTCCACCCGTGTAACCGAAGTGCGCGCGCGTTTTGCACTAGATGCGATGCCGGGCAAACAAATGGCAATCGATGCGGATTTAAACTCAGGGCTAATTGATAATGAGGAGGCTAAAAAAAGACGCGCAACCCTTAGCCAAGAGGCGGATTTTTATGGTGCCATGGATGGGGCGAGCAAGTTTGTCAAGGGCGATGCGATTGCAGCCATCATCATCACCTTGATCAATATCATCGGGGGTTTTTTGGTGGGGGTGTTCCAAAAAGACATGAGTATCTCTTATAGTGCCTCGACTTTCACCATTTTAACCATTGGCGATGGGCTGGTCGGGCAAATCCCAGCCTTGATTATCGCCACGGCTACGGGCATTGTCGCCACGCGCACCACCCAGCATGAAGAGGAGAATTTTGCTAGCAAACTCATCACGCAATTAACCGACAAGAGTAAAACCCTTGTCATCGTGGGCTTTATTCTCTTGCTCTTTGCCAGCGTGCCCGGTCTGCCCACCTTTTCGCTCGCCTTTGTGGGGAGTTTGTTTTTATTCATCGCATGGCTGATTTCACGCGAGGGCAAGGACAATTTATTTGTCAAATTTGAGAAGTGGTTGAGCCAAAAAACGGGGGTCGATCTCAGCCACAAGAGTGCCACCCCCACCGAACAAACCCCCATCACTCGCCCCCAAAAAAGCGCTGAGGAGATCAAAAAAGAAGAAGAACAAGCCATCAATGAGGTGCTTAAAATTGAGTTTTTGGAATTGGCTTTGGGCTACCAGCTCATCTCCCTAGCAGACACCAAACAGGGGGGGGATTTGCTCGAGCGTATCCGGGGCATTAGAAAGAAAATTGCCAGTGATTATGGCTTTTTGATGCCCCAAATCCGCATCCGCGATAATCTCCAGCTCCCACCCACCCACTATGAGATCAAACTCAAGGGGATCAGTATTGGGGATGGGAGCGTGATGCCCGATCGTTTCTTGGCGATGAATACGGGCTTTGCGGGCAAAGAGATCGAGGGCATCCCCACTAAAGAGCCCGCCTTTGGCATGGATGCGCTTTGGATTGAGCCCAAAGACAAGGAGGAGGCGATCATTCAAGGTTATACCATCATTGACCCCTCCACCGTGATTGCCACCCACACCAGCGAGCTAGTCAAAAAATACGCTGAGGAGTTCATCACCAAAGATGAGGTCAAATCGCTTTTAGATCGCTTGGGCAATGACTATCCTGCCATCATTGAGGAGGCAAAAAAAATCCCTACCGGGGTTATCCGCTCTGTTTTGCAAGAACTCTTGCATGAGAAAATCCCCATTAGGGACATGCTCACCATTTTAGAAACCATCACCGATATTGCCCCCAGCGTGCAAAATGACATCACCATTTTAACCGAGCAGGTGCGCGCTAGACTTTCAAGAGTCATCACCAATATTTTTAAATCTGAAGATGGAAGCTTAAAATTACTCACTTTGGGCACAGCCACCGAGCAACACTTACTCAATAAACTCAAAGATCAACCCTCGGGCAAATTCTTGCTTTTAAACGCAACTGAGATGCAACAACTCATTGAGAATATCTCTGCTGAGTCGATGAAAATTTTACAACGCGGGATTGCCCCGGTGATTTTGATTGTCGATCCCGAGTTGCGCCGCCCGCTCTCCTCTAAGATGGAGCAATTTAAGATCGACATTGTGGTGCTTAGCCATGCCGAATTAGACACCAACGCCAAATACGAAGTGCTAGGCACAATCAACATTAATTTTTAAGGACTTAAGATGCAGGTTTTTCATTTATCCCATATTGATTTAGATGGCTATGGTTGCCAATTCATTAGCCGCCATTTTTTTCAGAATATCACTTATTACAATGCCAACTATGGGCGGGAGGTATCCGCTAGGTTGCATGAAATTGCCGATGCCTTGCAAGCACAGACCAGCCAGCACAAGCAATTTTTGATCTTGGTTACAGATTTGAATCTCAGCTTAGGCGAGGCGGAGTTTTTGCAAAAACAAAGCGATACTTTGCGCTCACAGAGTGTTGAGGTGCAACTCTTGCTCTTAGATCACCACATCACGGGCAAGGAGGCTGCTGAGGCTTACCATTGGTATCATTTAGATGTGGATCGCAGCGCTTCTAAGATCACTTTTGAAACCCTCAAAGCCCAGTATCCCCCCTTACAGGATTTGACAAGCCTAGAATCGATGGTGGAGATGATCAATTCCATTGATATTTGGAAAGAGGGGGAATTTGGGTTTGAATTGGGCAAGGTGTGTATGCGCATGATTGCTGGGAGTTCTGAGCTCAACCGCTTTATGTTTGACACCGAGCACCGCAACTATAAATTTGCCCTCTTGGAGCAAGCCCAAGACTATATCGCCAAAGAGAATGGCGCGGTGGTCTTTGATAACGATCTTTTTAGGTTAAAAAAAATCGCTCTAGGGGGCAACCCCGATCGAGAAATCATGGATAATATCGCTTCTAACGCCCAAGTAGCCTTATTGTCCCAAAAAAAAGAGGCGTGTAGTATCTATTGTGAAGGCAAACGGGGGTTTTTGAGCTACTCTATGGGCGGGATTAGCGTTTTGGCAAATTTATTTTTGTGCCAAAATAGCGAATTTGACTTTTACATGGATGTCAATCCTAGGGGTAATGTGAGCTTGCGTTCCAATGGCAAATGCGATGTGAGTAACCTAAGTAAGCAATATTTTAATGGTGGCGGGCATAAAAACGCCAGCGGGGGCAGAATCGAAGGATTTAAAGAAAGTTTTAGCTATTATGACATCAAGGAGCAGGTGGAAAAGGCATTGAATAAAACAACGGAGACAGATTACAGCTTTTTTGGCAATCGTTTCCAATTTTAGTCCAATCGATATTCTAAAGGAGTCAAATATGCGATCGTGGTTTGTGTGTTTTTTGCTGACGATAGTTTTAAGCGGATGTGTGAGCTATCAGATCAAGCCCGAGAATGTTTCTAGTTACAATAATGGGATTCAGGTTTTGACCTCTTCTAAGGCGCGCTCTAAGGTGCAAGTGGAGGTGGCACAAAAAAAACTCAAAGGGATTGATAACCCGCCTTTGGTGCTGTATGTGGGGGCTCAGGTGATCGGGGGTGGTCTGGTGGATTTTGATACTTCTCATATCTCTGTGAGCGAAAATGGCAAGAGTCTATCGGTTTTGAACTTTAACCAAATGATGCGTTCTAGCTATGACTTTGAGCCCGCCTTGCAAAAATTCAATATCGCCGTGCCCACCTCATCTGCTACCGATGTGATGGCACCCCCCATGTTTTACTACGGGCAGGGTGATTTTCTAGCCTATGACATGATGTTTGGCATGCCCTTTATGATGATGGATGATGCCCAAACCCAAGCCATCGAACAAGAGGAACGCCAAGCCTTTAAAATCATGGCGATCAACTACCTCAAACGCTCCACCCTCAAGCCCGGAGGCAAAGCTAGGGGCGGGTTTGTTGTGATCAATTCAAAATACATTGTCCCGGGGACTCTTGTGGTGCAAGTCCTGTTAGAAGATGAGGTCCATACCTTTAAGATCGATATTTTGCAGTAAGGATTGTCTTGCAATTTCTACACGATTTACTCACCCAGATCCAAGAGGTTGGCAACCTTAAGGATTTAGAAACCTTGCGCCTCCAAGTTTTGGGTAAAAAGGGGGTGCTCACCCAAGAGTTTAGCGCGCTCAAAAATTTAGAGGGCAAGCAAAAGACCCAAAAAGCCCAAGAGCTCAACCAACTTAAAGAGGCTTTCACCCACGCGCATGCCAGTAAGAAAAAAGAATTGCAAGATTTGGAGCTAGAGGCTAAATTGCGCGCCCAAGCCATCGATCCCACTTTGGCTAATAGCGCGTTGGGCTCTAGTCTAGGGCATCCTTTAAGTTACACCAAAGATCGCATCATCACCTATTTTACCCAGCAAGGGTTCAAATTGCATGTGGGCATGTTGGTAGAAGAGGAGTGCTATAATTTTGACATGCTCAACATGCCCAGCCACCACCCCGCCCGCGACATGCAAGACACCTTTTACTTTAAAGATCACAAGTTATTGCGCACCCACACCTCGCCCACCCAAATCCATGCCATGCAGACCCAAAAACCCCCGATCAAGATGATTGGCGTGGGTCCTACCTTCAGGCGTGATTATGACACCACACACACCCCCATGTTTTCCCAAGTGGAGGGCTTGGTGGTGGATTGCGCCCAAAAAGTGCATTTTGGGCACTTAAAGCAGGTCTTAGAGGACTTTTTGCATGGTTTTTTTGGGGGTGTCAAGGTGCGTTGGCGTTCTAGCTTTTTCCCTTTCACCGAGCCTAGTGCTGAGGTGGATATTAGTTGTGTGTTTTGCGCTCAAGCAGGGTGCAAGGTGTGCAAGAACACGGGTTGGTTGGAGGTGTTGGGGGCAGGCTGTGTGCATCCAGCCGTCTTTAAACACGCCGGGCTTGAAAATGTGAGCGGGTATGCCTTTGGGCTAGGGATTGAACGCTTAACCATGCTCACTTGTGGGATCAATGATCTTAGAAGTCTATTTGAAACCGATTTACGCCTCTTGGAGGGCTTTTAATGCTGCTTAACACCGACACCCTACGCGATTTTTTGGAGGGGTCTTTGCCCGCTGTGTCTGCCCTGTGTGCGGATTTAAGCTATATTGGCTTGGAGGTGGAGAGCGCAACCCCCTTTGATCTGCCCGATTTGGTGGTGGTGGGGCATGTCTTGGAGTGCGCCAAACACCCCGATGCTACCAAGTTGCATGTTTGCCAAGTGGATATGGGTTCTAAAGTCTTGCAAATTGTGTGTGGGGCGGGCAATGTGGGTGTGGGGCAGTTTGTGGCTGTGGCTTTGCAAGGGGCGTATCTGCCAGCATGCAATCTTAGCATACAAGCAAGCCACTTAAGGGGTGTGCAGAGTTTGGGCATGCTCTGCTCGGCTGTGGAACTGGGGTTGCCCAAAATCAATGAGGGGATTTTGATCCTAGATAGCAGTATCAACCATGATAAACCCCTCAAGTTGGGCACGCCCCTAAAAGATTTACCCTTTTTTAAAGGCACGCTCTTAGATATTGCAATCACCCCTAATCGGGGCGATTGCTTGAGCGTGTTGGGCTTGGCTCGTGAGATCAGCGCACTTTATCATCTGCCCCTCAAATCCCCCCCTAAGTTACCTTTTAGCACGCCTCTAAACATCCAAATTGCCCCTAATCTCCCCCCTTGTGCGCTTAACTACGCCTTGCTTGATTTAAAGCCCTCTATGCCCTTAGAGATTGCCCTAAGTTTAGTCCTGCAACACAACCTACAGCCCGACCCCCTAGCCAATTTCTTAGAATATGCCACCTATCTTAGTGGCGTGCTCTTGCATGCCTACCCCCATGTGCGCTTAGAAGTGGGTATCAATAGTGCGGGTTTTGTGTGCGTGGGCGATCACGCCCAAACCCTCTCTGTGTTAGGCGTTAGCCCCCCCAAGCCCACCAGCGCGCCCTATTTGATCCAAGCAAGTTTCATAGACCCCGAACATGTGTGCCAAAGTCTGCACGCCCACCCAATAGAAAATAGCCCCACGCTGACCCATCGCTCCAAGCGTGGGAGCAATCCACAAGTCCTAGTGGGTTTGGAGTGGCTAGCCTTTTTGCTCCAACGCTTTGCACCCCAAGCTAACTTGCAAGTGAGCCCCCCTAGCACGCCCCCCATATCTGCTAAGACTCTCAGCTTCAGCCCCCAAGACATCGGGGACATTTTGGGGCAAACACCCAGCAAAGAGCGCATACAAGAGATTTTAAAGGCACTGGGGTTTAAACTATGCGATCAAGGCGATCAATTCCTAGCCACCATCCCCCCCTTTAGGCATGACATTAATGCAATTCCTGACATCGCTGAAGAGATTTTGCGCATACAGGGCTTAGATGATCTGCCTAAGAGCCCCTTAGCCACTTTTGAGCCTAGCAGCGCTAACCCCCATTACACACGCCATCTCTTTGAGCGCCAAATAGCCACCAAAGCCCTAGCATGGGGTTTTAAAGAGGTGGTGCATTATCTCTTTGCTAAAAAAGAGCAATTAGAAGCCCTAGGTTACCCCACCTTGCAAGAAAACCTAGATTTGCTCAACCCTATTAATAGCGATCTCAACACCCTACGCACCTCTTTGATCCCCGGACTCTTAGAAGCCCTAGGGCGCAATAAAAATTTGGGCTTTAAAAGCGTGTCGTTGTTTGAACTAGGCAGTGTCTATGACACCCAACGCACCCAACAACCCAGTTTGGCATTTCTAGCTGCTGGTTTGCAAACCCCCCCCCACTACCCCCACCCTAAGGGCACAGAATGGGATTTTTACAGCTTTACTGCCATGCTTGCACGCATTCTAGGAGTCTTTGAACTGCGCCCCATTAGTCCCCAACAACGCCAAGATCAACCCTATTTAAACACCACCTACCACCCCTACCAAAGCGCATGGATATTCCAAGAGGGCGTGAAAATCGGCGTGGTGGGCGCGCTTAACCCGATTTTAGTCCAAGAACACGACTTGCTAGAGGGTTTTATCGCTGAGGTCTTTAGCGCGCATTTAAACCCCAAAGCCAACAAGACCCAAGAGTTTTCCAAACTCCCCACCAGCTTTAGGGATTTGACTATTTTAGTGGGCAAAGAATTGCCCTTTAGCGATCTTAAAAAGAGTATCCAACAAGCCCAAATCCCCCACCTAAAAGAAGTCTTTGCCCTAGATGTCTATCCCCAAAGCCCCCAAGAGATCGCCTTGAGTTTGCGTCTTAAAATCCAATCTCAAGAATCCCTTATAGATAGCCAATTACAAGAAGTGGTGGATCGCGTGCTCCACATCCTAAACACACACTTTAAGGCTAAACTCAAATGATCACAATCCAGCCAGCCAAGAGTTTTGATCTCAGCCTCAATCAACTCCCCCCCGATAAATCCTTGAGTCACCGCGCCTTTATACTGGCTTTGCTAACCAAGAAGCCCTCTGTGGTGCATCACCCCCTGTGCGCTAAAGATTGTTTGAGCACTCTAGCCACCAGCAAGGCTCTGGGTTTGGGCGTGCAAAAAAAACAACACACCTTCAAGCTCACCCCGCCCCAAGATTTTTTACGCTTTAGCGAGCCAGCTAAACCCCTAAATTGCCATAACTCGGGCACGACCATGCGCCTTTTTGCAGGTCTGTTAAGTTCTAGCCAAACCCTCCAGCAACACTACATCTTAAGTGGGGATTCCTCACTCAACAAACGCCCAATGGGGCGCGTGATCACCCCCTTAACCCAAATGGGGGCAAAAATCTACGCAAGAGCGCAAAATTCCCTAGCCCCTCTAAGCATTTTAAGCGCGCCCTTACATGGGATTAATTACACAAGCCCCATGCCCTCTGCACAAGTCAAAAGCGCAATTTTACTAGCCACCCTGCAGGCTAATAGCCCAACCACCTTTAGCGAGCCCTTTTTGAGTCGCGATCACACTGAGCGCATGTTAAAAGCACTGGGGGCTAATATCCAAATAAGTAATCAGCGCATCAACCTAGAGCCCCTAAGCAAACCCCTAGAGAGTTTTGAATGGGCTATCCCGGCTGATCCCTCCAGTGCGTTTTACTTTGCCCTAGCAACACTCTTAGTGCCCCAAAGCCGTGTTTTGCTCCAAAATGTCTTACTCAACCCCACCCGCATTGAAGCCTTTAAGGTTTTAGAAAAAATGGGTGCTTATGTGGAGTTTTACCCCAAAACCCAAGAGATCGAACCTGTGGGGGATATTTATGTGGAACACCGCCCCTTAAAAGCGGTGCAAATCCAAGAAAACATCGCCTTTTTGATCGATGAACTGCCCGCTTTAAGCGTGGCTATGGCAGTGGCTAGCGGGGTTAGTGTGGTGGAAAATGCCCAAGAGTTGCGTTTTAAAGAGAGCGATCGCATCGCCACGACTTTAGCCAATTTGCAAAAATTAGGCATTGAGTGCCACGCCCTAGAAGATGGCTTTAAAATTGTGGGGAGCAGTTTAAAACGCCCCAAAGAACCCCTAGAGAGCTTTGGCGATCACCGCATTGCACTGAGTTTTGCCACCGCTTTATTAAGCTGTGGTGGCGCGCTCAAAAATGCCGCTTGCATGGCAATCTCCTTCCCCCAATTTTTAGAAATCTTGGGGCGCATTGTCCCGCTTAAGGTGGCTGATGGAAGTTAAAATGGCAAAGAATTACGGCTTTTGCTTTGGGGTCAAACGTGCCATTGAGATCGCCCAAAAGAATAAAAATAGCTTGACTCTAGGTTCTTTGATCCACAATCCTAAAGAGATCAAGCGTTTGGAGCGCGATTTTAATGTGCGGGTACAAGAGGATGTAGAGAGTGTGGAAGCCAATGAGAGCGTGATTATCCGCACGCATGGCATTCCAAAGCACGATTTGGCTTTACTCAAAGAAAAAAACGTCCATATTATCGATGCGACCTGCCCCTATGTGATCAAACCCCAGCAGATTGTGGAAAAAATGAGCGCACAAGGCTATCAGATCGTGATCTTTGGGGATGCTAACCACCCCGAAGTTAAAGGCGTGATCAGCTATTCGAGCACACCCCCCCTAGTAGTGGGTTCTTTAGCAGAATTACAAACCCAAAAGCTGGGTAAAAGGATCGCTCTAGTATCCCAAACCACCAAACAAACCCCCAAACTTTTAGAAATTGCCAGCTTTTTGATCGCCCATTGTGCCGAAGTGCGCATTTTTAACACCATTTGCAACGCCACCTTTGACAACCAAGAGGCGGTGCGCGAACTCAGCCAAGAGGTGGATATTATGGTGATTGTGGGGGGCAAGAGTTCTTCTAACACCAAACAACTTTTCAACATCGCCAAAGAGTTTTGTGCGGATAGCTATCTGGTGGAGGATTTTAACGACCTTGATCCCACATGGTTTGTGGGCAAAACCCTCTGTGGCATCAGTGCTGGGGCTTCAACTCCTGATTGGATCATCCAAGGGGTAAGAGAGAAAATCGAAGAATTCTAGGGTTGAAAATTCCTTAGCAGAAATCTCACTCTAGAAAACGCACCACATTTGTTTTAGCGGGTAGGTGATTTGCCAACATCTGATACACATGCTGTGCATTTTGCTTGTTTTCCAAATCTTTTGGCATACTCCCACATCTTAGCTTTTTCTCCTTGAAAGTGAAATATGGATGTGGGGGCGGTCTGCCCTGTAAATTTTTTGTAGGTTTGTCTATCCTCTCTCTTGCAAGGTTTGCGAACCTAGAGTTTTAAAGATAAAGCGTGTGGTTTTGGTGCTTGTTGGTGTAGAGTTAAATGCCCTAAAAAGCCTATAATACCGCTGTGTAGGGCAATACAATGGTTAAGCCTGAAGGCGTAGGAGTTGTTGATGTGCTTATTCTTGTCTGTGTTGCGAAAGTTTTTTCTTATAGGCGATTAACATGAGGACATGATACACGACTCCAGTGATATTTAAAAACATGTGCCAACTATCCGCTTGGCTAGACTTGGGGCTTTAGGGCGTGGATTGGGTAAATCTGCCAAATTAGGGGTATGCATGCTTTTGAGCCAAATGGTTTTTTTGCTATTTAAAATCAAGGGCAAGAGATCGAGATTTAACCCGCCCTCATCTAAAATCACCACCACATCAAAGGGGCTAGCCATTTCTAAAACACTAGGATCGCTCCCAAAGGAGATAAAACACAAGCTTGTGTCTGTGGGGGTGCTTGGGTTTAATGCCTCTTTTAAGCCCTCTAGGCGGGTGTTTAGGGCATTTGGGATTTGCTCCAAATTTTCACAAGGCTGTATTTTTTGAATCTGCTCTAAGCTGGCTTGCACTTGTGCTTTTTGGGTGGTGATTTGCTCTATTTGGGCTTTTAAATCTTGGATTTGTATCTCTAGGACTTGGCATTCTGTGGGCTGTGTTTTTGGCTCTGGTTGAAAATTTTGCGCTTGGGCGTGTAGGGTGGTGCTAAAATGCCCCTTTAATCGTGCCACTTTTGTTCTATGGGTTTCCAATAAATGCTTAATTTGTTCTAATTTGCCCGTGCCAAAGAGTTTAGCATACTTGCCCAAAGCAAACGCCCCCCTTTGTTCTTGTTCTTTGTGACGGATTTGCTCTTTGAGTGCCTCTAAGCTCTCTATATCGGTGGCTTTGTCCTTTTGGGCTTTAAGCTCTTGGATTTCTCGGGTAAGTTTGGCGTGCTTTTCTTGCAAGGCACTAAAATCAATCTTTGCCACCTCTTGATCGCATTGTTCAAAGTGCAAAATGTCTTGGTAGATCGCTTTTAGTGCGCTTGAAAAGTCGTGTGTAGGCATGTCTAAAGAGAGGGTGCTAAATTTAAGGGGAGTAAGGGTGTTTAAATCCTCTTTGAGAGTATGGTAGATGGGCTCTAAAAGCCTGCTAGGCAAAATAAAATCCCCCATCTGCCCCTCTAAAAAGCTGAGGAATTTATCTAAATTTGTTTGTGGTTGGGGGGTGTTGTTGGTTTGCTCTTGGAGGCTTTCTAGTTGTTGGCAACTTGCCTCAAGCTGGGCTTGTAGGCTAGTTATGTCCATGCTTTGGCTTTGGGCATAAAGCCTCTCAAAGTGATCTAAATCCGCTTGCAAGGCACTACATTGCGCCATCACCTGCCCTAACTCTTGGGTGCTTAGATCGCAAAATCTCAAGGGCGTGTGTGGGCTTGTTAGCTTGTTTTCTAAGGACTCTTTAAAGGTTATAGAGCTGGCTAGTAAAATTTTATCTTGTTGGTTGGTGTGGTAGTTGATCGCTGTGGCGACTAGCTCTAGGCTGTGTTGTAACCGACCCTCCACTTGGATCAAGCAGACTTGTAGCGTGGCGATCATCTTTACAAGGGCGGCACGCAGGGGTGGCGCAAAACGCTTGATGAGGGTTTTTGCCATATTTTGCGAAATGCTTTGGCAGATGTGATCGGGGTGTAATTCTTGTGCCTCTTTGGGGTTTAAAAGCCATAGAGGATAAGGACGCACACCCAGCAAGCCGGGTAAAGCGTGGGCGTTTTGCAAGGTAGATACCCTCTTGCTAAGCGTGCAAGTATTCAAATATGTCTCCCATCCCTCAAAACAAAAGTGTGTTTGCAGTTGTGTTAAAAACTCTTGTGGGCTATCCATGGATTTTAGGGCATTGGCTAAATCTTGCCCTTGTGCTTGACTCGCATCCATTAAAAGTTCCACCCCCTCAAAACGTACCCCCAACCCAAAGGGCACAAGCACCACCCGATCCAACACCAAAAAACCCCCATCCACACAGCCCCCAAAAGCAAGACTCTCCCCCTTAAAAAATGCGCTTGAGTGACCAGGATCGCCATAGATGAACGCCCTCTGTTGGGTCTCTCTTATTGGGGGTGGGCAGAGCCCAAATAGGATCTAAAAAGTGTAGTTCAAGTAGGCTGTAACCGAGCGCCCGGGTCCGGGTTGCAAGCCAGCTGGGCTTGAGCCAATCCCGGTAAAATAATACTTCATGTTGAGCAGATTATTGACCTGCAAGCTCCCCACAATCTTATGCCGTCCGCTCTCCCAAAAAACTTGACTCACCTCAACATTCCACACCCAATACCAAGGCAAGAGTCCTTCATGCTGAGTCATACACCACTGCGCACATTGATAACCGCTATTGAAGACACTTTGATAGTTATTCCCCCCGCTATAGTATTGAGTTCCATAATAACCCCCCGCTGCGCTGTTGCTAATCCCGCTGTAAGCCCGGCTATAAAAATAGCTAGATGTGCCAAAGGTGGTTTTAGCATAAGTGTAGCGCGCATCTAAGATGAATTGGTAGGGGCTCACAAAGGGGAAGTGTTTGTTATAACTAGTTTTTCCAGGAAAACTATCCCCATTCAAGTCTGTTAGAGTCTCATGGCTAGTAACGCGTGTGTCAATGTAGTTAAAGGCGGCATGGAATTGCAAACCCTTAATGGGGCGGTAATACATCTCCAATTCTACACCCTGAGAATAACCATTGACGGGTCTAACACTGCCTGCATAAGGTCCGCTAGTATAGACAGAATATTGCCCGGTAGCAAAATTGCGTGCCCAAATTCTAAAGAAATCGGCGTTAAAACTAAATTTGTCTTTGTAGGTGTAGCGTGCGCCTACTTCCACGCTATCAAAGTGCTGGGTGAAGTATTCGGCTCCCCCAAAACTCAACACATCTAATTGGGGGGGGACAAAAGAGCGTTGGTAGTTAAAGTAGGTGAGCAAAGTGTGATCGCCTTGCACGGGGATAAAGCCAATATTGAGCGAGGGCAACCAGTTATTCATGTGTTTGATCTTTTTCAAAGCTTGTGCAGATTCTTGCTTGGAAACCGCTGCTCTATCAGGTTTAGGTACATTACTAGGCCAATTATCGGAAATAGGTTCCCAATTAGATGGGTTTTCGTTATTATACTGCACGAAAGCATAGCGCAACCCGGGCACAATGAAAAAACGCCCATCCCATGTTTCAATGCGATCGCTCAAATACACCGCCGTATAATTGTTACGCCAATCAGCCCAGTTCCAGTAAAATCCATGTTTCTTATGGGGTTGCCAGCCTGACATCACATTTTGACCATTTTTACAGAAAAAACCAGAAACTCCATGCTGAGTTTCAGTGGGGCAAATATTGGTGTTCATGTATTGGCGTTGTAAAAAGGTGGTGGTCATGAAGCGCAAGCCGACGATAAAGGTTTGCTTGACCTTGCCGGTATTGACCACTAAATTCACCTTAGGCTCAAAGGCGTTATTGATAGAACGCACGGGGTTTTCTATCTCTGCGTAGCCATTGTAATTAGTAAATGTATAAGGCACAGCTAAGTTGTAGCCACTAGGCAAGCCCTGAGCCACGCAGCTTGCTTCGGTGTAACAAGTAACCATATTTGCGCTGTTATAGCTAGAGCTCACTTGGAAGTCGCGGGTCATGAACTGCCCGTAATAGGTGAAAGTGAAAGTCCCCCCCACCTTGTCTAAATCCCCAAAGCGGTTTTCATACACGATCCCAAAGCGTTGGGATCGCCCGCCTTTGGCATTAAAGGGGCGTAGATTGGCAAAGCGGTTGATCTTGTAATCCTGCTCGCTTAGAGATCCGGGCTGGGCGATGTTAAATTTATAATACTGGTAGTAGGCTTTAATGCCATTGTTTTCATTGATGTCATAGACCCCATCTAACCAGTAGTTTTGGATATTAGTGGGGGTGTTGTCCCTAAAACCCTGCCCCATCACCCAGTTAGCTTGGGCTTGCACCCCAAAGTGCTTGTTGATCATCCCCCCACTTCTAACATAGGTGTTGTAGAGTAAGTTATTGCCTAGGGATTTAAGAAAAGAGGAATCGCCGGTATTAGTGTTGGCAAAGCCCGCATTTCTAGCCTTAGCCCAAAAAGTCATCCTCTCAGCGGCTTGGTTTTCCCAGCGTTTGGGGATGGGCTTGGTGATGATATTGACAATGCCCCCATAAGTATTGGGTCCATATTGCACGCTCCCACCGCCCTTAATCACATCGATGCGATCGATTGCCTGGAAAGTTACGGGGAAAATGTCTAATTCAATGTGGGAATAGGGAGCCATATAAACCGGGATACCATTAACCAGCATAAGAGTTGCGTTGCTATGCCCTGAGCCCCCCGCCCCAAAGCCACGCACTTGGATGGTGGGCATCGCCCCCACACCGGTGGCATTTCTGACCTGCAAGCCGGGCACATTTTGCAAAGCCTCTTCAATGCTTTGGTTGGCTTGTTGGGTGAGGGCTTTATTAGAGATCACCGTGCGGCTACCGGTGTATTTTTTAACTTCCTCATCTTGCCAGCTTTTGGGAGCAGTAAGCCCACTATAGCCCAAATTAACTTGCCCAGAATAATCCGTTCTATCCTTTTGCCCGGCGGTGGAAACCTTGCCTAGAGTGTAGGTTTTATCCTCTTTGGCGAGCAACGACTCAGAGCAAACCAAGCTAGTGCTTAATGCTAGCAGAAATTTTTTACGCAACATAAACTCCTTAAAAATTTCACACAAAATTTAAAAAACAGAAGAAGGCACAAATCTAAAATGCAAACTTTTGATACAAAAACGGCTAAAAATCCATGTCTAATAATAAAAACAAAAGATTTTTAATAAATGGAGTGGATTTTACCATGTGAAACTTAAAGAGTAACCCTATTGGCATGGAGTTGGCAAATTTGGACCACCAAACCTAATTAGTGGCTTTATCCTAAGAACTACGGCGAACTTATGGCATAATTAGTATAATAATAAAATCCATAATGCATAATTGATAGGCTGTGATGATGAGTGAAGCTGTTGTGCTGTTGAACATGGGCGGGCCCAATAACCTCTATGAGGTTGAGGTGTTTTTAACAAATATGTTTAACGATCCCTACGTTTTACCCATTAAGAGTCATTTTTGGCGCAAAATCCTAGCCAAAATCATTATCAAAAGCCGTTTAAGCAAGTCCAAAGACATTTATAAAAACATCGGGGGCAAATCCCCCATTAACGATCTGAGTGCCCAACTTGTCCAAGTATTAAGAGAGCTAGACCCCACACGGCACTACACCTATGCGATGCGCTACACCCCGCCTTTTGCGCCCATGGTCTTTGCCGAGTTGCAACAACAAGGTTTCCACTCTATTTTGCTTTTTTCCATGTATCCCCAATATTCCACCACCACAACCCTATCTTCGATGCAAGATGCCCTGCAAGCCCTCAAAAACCTCAACTACACGCCCACTCTCTCTAGCATCGATCGCTTTTACACCCACAACCTTTATAACCAAGCTATTTTAGATAGCATTGCAAAAACCATGCAAGGGCATAACCCTCAAGAATTTGTGCTGGTTTTCTCTGTGCATGGCTTGCCCGTGCGTATGGTTGAGGAGGGCGATCCCTATGAAGCCGAATGCCGCCACCATGTGAGCTTGCTTAAGCGCGCTTTGCTCCCCTTTGGCTTTAAAGCCATTGAATTATCTTACCAATCCAAATTAGGTCCTTTAAAGTGGCTAGAACCCAGCACGCTAGAGATGATTGAACGCCACCGCAAAAATAAAATTCTTATCTATCCTTTAGCTTTTAGTATTGACAACTCCGAAACCATCTATGAATTGCACATCCAATACAAATGGGAGGCGATGCGTCTAGCTGTGCCTAAGTTTTTAGTTTGCCCGTGCTTGAATGCTAATTTGGCTTTTGCCCATGCCATTTTAGATTTGATTCAGTATGGCGATCGCCAATCCCTTTCTCTAAGCCAATAATTAGCACAAAAAGCTACAATGAATGAAAAACAAGGAAGATTGATGGAAAAAAGTGTTCTTTATGCTCTCTTATTAGCCCTTTTTGCCCATGTGGCTTTTGCCAGCAGTGATGACAAGATCGATGAATCCATGATCAGCTCAGGGGCGATCTCCCCTAAGAGCGCGCAAGAGGATGCCAACAATTTAGACAAACAAAGTTACGCCGGCTTAGAAGATGTCTTTTTAGACACCAAGACCATCACCCCCAATGGCAAATACATGCTCTTAGTCTTTGGTAAGAATGGGTGTGCTTATTGCGAATTGCTCAAAAAAGACATCAAACAACGCCAAGACCTGAAAAATTTTATCAAGCAACACTATAGTGCCTACTACATCAACATCAGCTATAGCAAAATGCACGAGTTTAAGATCGGCACCAAGAAAAAGCCCCGCGAGGTTGTCCTCTCCACCTCCCAGCTGGCTCAAGTCTATGATGTGAGCTCCACGCCCACCATTGTTTTAGCTGATTCTGATGGTAAAACCATTTACGAGCTCCCCGGTTATATGCCCTCCAAGCAATTCTTAGCGGTTTTGGAGTTTATTGGCAATGGTCTGTATAAGGGCATTACAGATGATAAGGTCTTTGTTGAAAAATTACGCGACTACATTTTGAAAAAATCTAGAGCTTAATTTAAAATATGCAAGTCAAGCAAATCTTTGGTTTCTTTTTTGGCTCTTTTTGGGTCGCCATTCCCTTGATGATCGTCTATGCCACAGCTTGTGCGATGGCGACCTTTATTGAAAATGACTATGGCACGCCCGCTGCCCAAGCGGTGGTCTATGGCACTTGGTGGTTTAGTGCCCTGCATGTGTATTTGCTCATGGTCATCGTAGGCACGCTGATCACCTCTAGGGCATTCCAAAGAAGGCGTTATGTGAGTATCTTTTTCCATAGCGCATTGGTACTGATTATCTTAGGTGCTGGGGTAACGCGTTTTTTTGGGTTTGAAGCCACCATGCACATCCGTGAAAACCAAACCTCTAATTTAATCACCACCACCGCAACTTACTTGAACTTACACATTGAGAAACCCGGACAAGCCCCGCTGGATTTTTCCTTTAAAAGCAATCTCTCACCCTTTTCCAAATACCTCCCTAGTCAAGAGGTGATGGTTTATGATAAACCCCTTTTGTTAGAGCCCCTCAAAGTCCTCAAACAAAGTGCTGACAAAAGAGACAACCGCGCGTTATTAGAACTCAAGGCAAGTTATGATGGGGAGAGCCATGTTTATGAAATTATCGGCGGGCATGGGATTGAGAGTCAGAGCGTGGTCGCCACCCTTAAGGGCATGCAAATTGCCATTAATTGGGGCGTAACCCAAAGAGAACTGCCCTTCAAGCTCAAGCTCAAACGCTTTGAGTTGGAACGCTACCCCGGATCGATGAGCCCCTCCTCTTATGCCTCTGAAATTGAGGTTTTGGATTCTAAGGATCAACTCATCATGCCCTACCGGATTTTCATGAATCATGTTTTGGATTATGGCGGATACCGCTTTTTCCAATCCTCCTACGATCGCGATGAAAAGGGCACGATCTTATCGGTCAATCGGGATCCAGGCAAAAATCTAACCTACTTGGGTTATGCCGTGTTGATCTTGGGTGCGGTGTTGATGCTCTTTAGCCATAGTGGGCGTTTCCAAAGACTCTCCCGTTTTTTAAAATCTCAAAAAATCAATGCCTTTTTATTAGCCTCTTTGGTGGCTTTGAGCACTCACACTTTGCGCGCTGATGATTCCAAGCAGGGCAAAATTGACATGCATGGGGGCAAATCGGTTGCCACGCCTTTAGATAATATGGGGAAACTCAGCCTAGAAAAAGAGAAGATGGCTAATATCAACGCCCAAATCATCCAGCGCATGAAAAATCTCAAGGCGCACTCCAAAGATCAGCTAGGGCAGTTCCAACGCCTGCAGATTCAAGGTTTTGAGGGGCGTATCAAGCCCTTAGACACTCTGAGCATGGATTTGATCCACAAGATCACCCATGAAGATGGTTTTAAGGGCATGGATAATATCCAAGTGATGTTGGGCATGATGCTCTATCCGGATGATTATAAGAGTATCAAAATGATCTACACCTCCACGCCAAAACTACGCACCATGCTAGGCGTACCCGCCCACCAAAAACGCATTGCCTTTTTAGATGTCTTTGGCCCGCATGGGTATAAGTTGCAAAACTATGTTGAGGAGATCAACCAAAAAGCCCCCAAAGATCGCGATGAATTTGATAAAGATGTGCTCAAAGTTGATGAACGCATTAATCTAGTCTATATGATCTTTAGTGGGAGCATTTTAAAGATTTTCCCGGAGAAAAACTCCAACGCATGGCTCTCCCCAGCTGAGGCGATCAAGAGCAGTGATCCCGAGTTAGTCAAGCAAGCCACGCATTTTTTGCGCGCGTTGTTTGTGGGCTTTGATGCGGGGGTGGAGAGCAATAAATGGGATGGCATCAACCAAACTTTAAAAGAGCTGGGGGCTTACCAACAAGCCCATAGCAAACTTTATCTACCTGCCAGCCGCATTAACTCCGAGATTTTCCTAAACCACAGCAATTTTTTTAATGCCTTAACCATCCCCTATCTCTTGCTGGGTGTGGTGTTGCTGATCGTGGTGCTGGTGGGGACTTTCAAAAACAAGGCTCCGCATGCTTGGTTGCATTGGGGATTTTACGGGCTATTGCTCTTGTGCGCCTTAGCCCATAGTGCGGGCTTGCTCTTAAGGTGGTATGTTAGCGGGCATTCGCCTTGGAGCAATGCCTATGAATCCATGCTCTACATCTCTTGGGCGGCTGTGCTAGCCGGGCTGATCTTGCGCTCCAATTTAGCCCTATGTGCCTCTAGCTTTTTAGCCGGCACGGCGTTATTTGTCGCACATTTGGGCTTTATGGACCCCCAAATTAGCAATCTTGTGCCCGTGCTCAAGTCTTATTGGCTCAATATCCATGTCTCCATCATCACGGCTAGTTATGGCTTTTTGGGCTTGTGTTTTATCTTGGGGCTTTTGACCTTGATTTTATTTGTGTTGCGGAGCAAAAAACGCCCCCACATCGATCAAACGATTCTCTCATTAAGTGCCATTAACGAAATGGGCATGATCTTAGGGCTTTTCATGCTCACTGTGGGTAACTTTTTGGGGGGTGTGTGGGCTAATGAATCTTGGGGGCGTTATTGGGGCTGGGACCCTAAAGAAACTTGGGCGCTCATCTCCATTGCGGTCTATGCGGTGATCTTGCATTTGCGCTTTTTACGCTTTGAGTTCATGCCCTATGTCTTTGCCTCTGCTAGCGTGTTGGGCTTTTACTCCATTTTGATGACCTATTTTGGGGTGAATTATTACCTCTCTGGCATGCATAGCTATGCTGCTGGCGATCCCTTGCCCATCCCTAGTTTTCTCTACCCCTTTGTGGCTTCGACCTTCATCTTAATTTTGCTAGCGGGCTTGAAGCGTAAATTAGTGATGGCTAAGCTCTAGCCAGTCCTTGACTTTTGCCCATTTTTTCACTAGAATTTGGGCATACTTGTTTTCCTCTTAACCGATTTAATAGCGTTGCCAATCTGTCAAAACGCAAAACCAATGTAAGTTAAGGATGTTAATGGCGCAAGAGCACCACAAGCAAAAGACACACACCCCTGTAAGCGGGTATCGCATCGAGGAGTTGCGCGCCCAGCCCACCGAAAAACTCCTAGAAATTGCCAATGAATTAAAGGTGGAAAACCCCCAAGAGTTCAAACGGCAAGATTTGATGTTTGAAATCCTCAAAAATCAAGTGAGTCAGGGCGGGTATATTCTTTTTACCGGGATTTTAGAAACCGCCAATGAAGGCTATGGCTTTTTAAGGGGGATGGATGGGAGTTTTTCAGATAACCAAAATGACACCTATGTGAGTCATTCCCAAATCAAGCGTTTTGCGCTCAGAAATGGCGATGTGGTGACCGGGCAGGTGCGCCCACCCAAAGATCAGGAAAAATATTATGCCCTGCTTAAAATTGAAGCGGTCAATTATTTGCCCTTAGATGAAATCCGCAACCGCCCGCTCTTTGATAACCTCACCCCGCTTTTCCCCACCGAACAAATCAAACTAGAATATGAGCCCACCAAAGTAACCGGGCGCATGCTCGATCTCTTTAGCCCCATCGGCAAGGGGCAACGCGCGCTCATTGTCGCCCCACCCCGCACGGGTAAAACCGAATTGATGAAAGAATTAGCCCATGGGATCACCTCCAACCACCCGGAGGTGGAATTGATTGTGTTGTTAGTGGATGAACGCCCTGAGGAAGTAACCGACATGCAAAGAAGCGTTAAAGGGCAGGTTTTTAGCTCCACTTTCGATCTGCCCTCTACCAATCATATCCGCATCGCCGAATTGGTGCTAGAGCGGGCTAAAAGGCGGGTGGAGATGGGTAAAGATGTGGTGATCTTATTAGATTCGATCACGCGCCTAGCCCGTGCCTACAATGCCGTAACGCCCTCTAGTGGCAAGGTGCTCACCGGGGGCGTGGATGCTAACGCTTTACACAAACCTAAGCGTTTTTTTGGAGCTGCGCGCAACATTGAGGAGGGGGGGAGCTTGACCATCATTGCTACTGCCTTGATTGAAACCGGATCGCGTATGGATGAGGTGATCTTTGAGGAATTTAAAGGCACGGGCAATAGCGAGATCGTGCTCGCTAGAAGCATCTCCGATCGGCGTATTTACCCCGCCTTTGATGTGCTCAAATCCGGCACGCGCAAAGATAATATCTTGCTAGGCAAGGACAAACTCACTAAGGTTTGGGTGCTCAGAAATGTCATGCAACAAATGGATGATGTGGAAGCCCTCAATTTTATTTACTCCAAAATGCAAACCACTAAGGATAACCAAGAGTTTTTGAATCTCATGCACGAAAATACCTAATGCGTGTGGGGGTTTTTGATAGCGGGGTGGGGGGTTTGAGCGTGCTTAAAAGCGTCCTGGAGGCGCGCTTATTTGCAGAGGTGATCTACTATGGCGACACCGCCCGCGTGCCCTATGGTCCTAAGGATAAAGCCACGATTGAACGCTTTTCCCTAGAGGCACTGGACTTTTTCAAGCCCCACCAAATCGACTTGCTAATTGTGGCGTGTAACACCGTGAGCGCATGGGCATTGTCCGCCATGAGAGAGCAAGCCACCATGCCCATTGTGGGCGTGATTGAGCCCGGGGCGTTGGCTATTACACAAAGTACGCCTAAAAATGCCTCTATTTTAGTTCTGGGCACTAAGGCGACCATCAGCTCTGGGCGTTATGAAAGGGAACTCAAAGCGCATGGTTATAGCTCTATTAAAAGCCTAGCCACCGGACTTTTTGTCCCCTTGATTGAAGAGGGGGTTTTACAAGGGGA
This sequence comes from Helicobacter bizzozeronii, assembly GCF_900196775.1. Classification (NCBI taxonomy): domain Bacteria; kingdom Pseudomonadati; phylum Campylobacterota; class Epsilonproteobacteria; order Campylobacterales; family Helicobacteraceae; genus Helicobacter; species Helicobacter bizzozeronii. Next base: position 37,213 of record NZ_FZLB01000001.1, on the reverse strand, counting down.
TTTGTTAGAGGCTTGCATGCGATATTATTTTAAAAACCTCCTAGAAGCCCCCGATGTGGTGGTGCTGGGTTGCACGCATTTTCCCTTGATCATCTCCAGTTTGCAAGATTATTTTACCCGCTATTTTAAGCACCCTTGTCAGTTTGTGCATTCTGGGAATGCCATTGTGCAATATTTGCAAGAGCACCACCACCTAAGCCCCTTGCCTAGCCCCTCCCAAGTGCGCTTTTTTGCTAGTGGAGATGTGGGCATGCTCCAAGCTCAAGCCAAAGCGTGGTTGGGTTTAGCAAACTAAACGAGCAAGCCCACCAACAGCACCAAAATGGGCTCGAGGTTGCCATCTTATGCTGAAACTAAGTTTTTTTGGGCTAAAATCGCCCTTATTTTAAGCAATGGGGAATAATGGAGATCAAGAGAGCTTTTTTAGATCATTTCAAGCATCTCGATCACATGGAGGTGCCAAGTTCTAGTCTCGTGCCTGCGGATTCTTCTTTGCTCTTCACCAATGCGGGCATGGTGCAATTCAAAGATATTTTTTTAGGCAAAACCAAACCTTTTACCAGGCGCGCCACCAGTGCCCAGCTGTGCATGCGTGCAGGAGGCAAGCATAACGACTTAGAAAATGTGGGTTATACCAACCGCCACCATACTTTGTTTGAGATGTTGGGTAATTTTTCCTTTTTTGATTATTTTAAAGAGGAAGCCATCGCTTACGCCTTTTCTTTCGTCCAAAAGTTGGGTTTCAAGCCACAAGATATTTATATCAGCGTCCATGAAAAAGACACGCAAGCCTATGCACTTTGGCAAAAATTTGTCCGCCCCGATCACATTAAAAAAATGGGCGATAAGGACAATTTTTGGCAAATGGCAGATACGGGGCCTTGTGGGTATTGCAGTGAGATTTATATTGACCAAGGGGACAAACATTTCCACTCCAAAGAGGATTATTTTGGGGGGGAGGGGGATCGCTTTTTAGAGATTTGGAATTTGGTTTTTATGCAATATGATCGCTCTGAACAGGGGGTTTTAAGCCCACTTAGCCAGCCTTGCATTGATACGGGCATGGGCTTAGAGCGCGTGCAGGCTCTCTTAGAGGGCGTGCATAATAACTTTGATAGCTCGCTCTTTAAGCCCTTGATGGCTAGCATTGCTAATGTCTTTGATCTGAACTATCGCGAACATTTAGAATCCTTTAGGGTGCTAGCCGATCATGCTAGGAGTGTGGCGTTTTTGCTGGCAATGGGGGTGTATTTTGAGAATACGGGGCGGGGGTATGTCCTCAGACGCATTTTAAGGCGGGCACTCAGGCATGGGTATTTGTTGGAACTCAGCAAGGGCAAGGAGTTAGACGCGCCCTTTTTCTACCAAATCTTGGGGGATTTGTGCGAGTCTATGCATGATTATCCACTACTCAAAGAACATCAAGAGAGTATCCAAGCCGAATGCCGTGTTGAAGAAGAATTATTCTTAGCCACGCTCAATAAGGGCATGCATTTATTTGAAAATGCCTTGCAAGAGTGTAGCGGGTCGAGCTTTAGTGGGGCGGTGGCTTTTAAACTCTATGATACCTATGGTTTCCCCCTAGATTTGACCATGGACATGTTGCGTGATAAAAACATGCATGTCAATATGGCAGAATACCAAGCGTGCATGCAAGAGCAAAAACAACGCTCCATGCATAGTTTTAAACAGAGCAATGCCAAAGATGGCTTAAAGGCGTTGGATTTGAGTGCACTAGAGCCTAATGAATTTGTGGGCTATGACTATGAGGAGGTGCGCGCTAAGGTTGTGGCACTCTACATGGGCATGGATTGCAAGGCGTATGTTGTGTTGGATAAAACCCCTTTTTATGCGCAAGGGGGCGGGCCTATTGGGGATAGGGGGGCGATCTTGGATACCAACCATGTTTTATTGGCTCAGGTTTTGGACACCCAAAAGGTGGGGGGGATCAATGCCAGCTTACTAGAGTTAGAACCCGGAGCAAGTTTAAAAGTGGGCAATGAGGTGATCGCCCAAGTCTTTGATCGTGCTGAGATTGCCAAACACCATAGCGCAACCCACCTTTTACACCTTGCCCTAAGAGAGATTTTAGGGGCTATTGCCAAGCAAGAGCATAAAAACGCCCAAATCCAGCAAAAGGGCAGCCACATTGAGCCCCACCGTTTGCGTTTTGACTTTAGCTTTTATCGCAACTTGGAGGACACCGAGATCGCCCAAATTGAAGCCTTTGTGAATGATAAAATCTGTGCGGGGGCAAGCACGGCTATAGAGAATATGGAGGTTGGTTGTGCTAAGAGCAGTGGGGCAGTGATGCTCTTTGAGGATAAGTACTTAGAACAAGTGCGTGTGGTAGAGATTGCTGGGAGCTTGGAGGCGTGCGGGGGGGTGCATGTGAGCAATAGCGCGCATATTGGGGGCTTTGCGGTGATTAAAAGTTCTAGCGTGAGTGCGGGGGTGCGCCGTTTAGAGGCGGTGTGTGGGCGGGCTTATTATGACTTTGTGGCTAAGGAGCGTGCTATACTCAAAGAAGCCCGCCAAAGGCTTAAAAACCCCGATCTGCTCAAAGCCTTAGCGCAAAAAGAACAGCAAGGGGCAAAATCTAAGGGAGCGAACGCCTGCCTAGAAGCCCTCAAACTCTATCCCATTGCCCATAAAAAGCTCCAGCTAGCGGTGTTGTTGGCACAAAAACAAGATTTAAACACTTTCTTTGCCTTTGTGGATCAATATAAGAAAAATCAAGAGCCTTTAGTGGCGATTTTCAAGCACCATAACGCCCAAAAGCATGCGTTAGATGTGGTGCTTAAGAGTGTGGGGGCTTATGACATGCTGGCTTTGCTAGAGGTTTTAAAAACGCATGTGCAGAGTTTGGACTACACCACAAAGGGTGGGGGCAAAAAAGACCATGCCTCTTTGAGTATTAGTAAAAAAGATCAAGCAGAATGGGGGGCACAAGAAATCCAAGCCATAGCCCAAGAGTTGAGCCAAGTTGCGTTAAAAAGTTTGGAGAGTTAGTGCATACCAATACCCTTTTTTTAATGCTCTTTGTGTCCTTGATCTTAGGGCTGGTAGGCTTACTCATTTTTTTATGGGGGTTAAAAGGCAAGCAATTTAGCGATGAAAAAAAGATGTTGGAGTCGCTTTTATACGATGGTCCTGAGGATCTCAACCTTGCCAAACAAGAAGAGGAATTGAAGAAAAAGAAAGGGTAATATGACGACAATTTACGATGTGTTGGTCGTGGGGGCAGGACCTAGTGGGATTGCCACCGCCATAGAGTGCCAGTTGAATGGAATCCATAAAGTTTTGTTATGCGAAAAAGAGGAACAATGTTGTGGCATGTTACGCAAATACTACAAAGCGCATAAGAGAGTGGATAAAGATTACCGCAAGCAAGTTGTGGATATTAGGGGGCATATCCCCTTTGGGGATACAGACAAAGAGGGGGCTTTAGCGGTTTTTGAAAAGGCATTAGAGGAGCATAAAACGCAGGTGCGTTATAAATGCGGCATTGAAAGCGTGCAAAAAAAAGGCGATCTCTTTGAGGTCGTAACGGGCAGTAATGAGGTCTTGCAAGCGCGCGCTGTGGTGATCGCCATTGGCAAAATGGGGCAACCCAACCGCCCCAGCTACCCGATCCCTGTGGAGGTGATGCGCCAAGTGGTCTATACGATCAATGATTGCAAGGAGCGCGAGGAATTGTTAGTGGTGGGTGGGGGTAATTCAGCTGTGGAATATGCCATCGCACTTGCTAACACCAACCACACCACTTTAAATTATAGGCAAAAGACTTTTAGCCGTGTGAATGCAGAAAATTTAAATGCCTTGCAAGAAGCCTTTGCTAACAACCTCAAGCAAAAACTGGGCGTGGATATTGAGGGCTTAGAGGCTGTTGAGGGGCGTATCCAAGTGAATTTTAATGATGGAACGCATGGGGTCTATGATCGGATTTTATTTGCCATTGGGGGTTCTACGCCTTTAGAGTTTTTGAAAAAATGCCAAGTGTCTTTAAATGCGTCTAACCTACCCATTGTGGATGACAAACACCAAAGCAATATCGAGCATCTATACATCGTGGGGGACATCGTTTATAAATCGGGGGCGAGTATTGGGATTGGACTCAATGCCGGCTTTGATGTCGCCCAAGTGCTTAAAGAACAATTAGCCTAATGCTAAAAATGCAGTTTAAGGCGGGGTGGCTACTCTTTATTGGGATTTTAATGTTAGGCTCAATCCAATTTAGTCAAGGAGAACACATGCAGGTTTTTAAAGTTTTTGTCAAAACAGATGATCGGGGGTTTTTGGACCTTAAGTTTGGGGGGAATGCCGAGGCAGAGTTTTTAGATCATGGCTTACCCAAGCGATCCCCTAAAATTAGCTGGGAGAAAGTGCCCGGAGCCAAGAGCTATGCCCTAGAGATCGTGGATTACGATGCCAGTGCGGTGATGGGCAAACCCTTCATCCATTGGGTGGTGGGTAATATCACCAGCACGGAGTTGCTTGAAAATGCCTCCAAAGAGGATAAGGATATTACACAAGGGATCAACTCACTCACAGAGGGCTATTGGCGATCCTCTTTAAGCCCAGAGCAAAAGCAGGCTTCCAATCTAGCCAACAGCGACTATATTGGACCTATGCCTCCCGATCGCGATCACCATTATTTGATCCAAGTCTATGCCCTCGATGTGGCGCATTTGGATCTAAAACCCCCTTTTTTCATTAACCACTTGCACGATGCGATGCGGGGGCATATCTTAGGCTTTGGGCGTGTGGAGTTCAAATACCCCCAAATGCGTGCGCGTTAGTCTCATTGAGTTTTAAACTTAGGTGTGTTAGGATCGGGGGCTACTTACGCTTGAAGTGGTGCTGAAAAATAAAAAAGGGTTGGAGATGCAAGAGGGTTCTGTCTTTGATTTTGACATCCATGCGATCAGCCAAATTCTCCCACACCGCTATCCGTTTTTGTTAGTGGATCGGGTGGTGCGCTTGGAGACTTTTAAAGATGTGCATGCATATAAGAATATCACTTATAACGAAGAGGTGTTTATGGGGCATTTCCCGGGCAAACCCATTTATCCGGGTGTGCTGATTGTGGAGGGCATGGCGCAAGCGGGGGGGTTGCTGGCTTTTATTAGTCTTTTTGGTTATGATCCGGTGGCTGCGAGCACGAAAATTGTTTATTTCATGACCATTGATCGGGTTAAGTTTAGAAATCCGGTGATTCCCGGGGATCAATTACATTATCATTTGGCAGTCCAAAAACACAAGGGCATGATTTGGCAGGTGGCGGGCGTGTCTAAGGTGGGGGACAAAGTTGTCGCTGAAGCCGAGCTTAAAGCGATGATTGTGGATCGCAAGGAGGAAAAAGCATGAACATCGCTCCTAGTGCCATTGTGGATCCGCATGCGCAAATCCATAGCACGGCTAAGATCGGGCATTTTTGTGTCATTGGACCCGATGTGGTGCTAGAGGAGGGGGTGGAACTTTACAACAATGTTACTTTGCTAGGAATCACCACGATCAAGGCGCACACCACCATTTTTCCCTACGCCACTTTAGGCACGATCCCCCAGGATTTAAAATACGGGGGCGAACGATCAGAACTCATTATCGGGGAACATAATTTGATCCGTGAGTATTGCATGATCAACCCGGGCACCAAGGGCGGGGGGAATCAAACCATTATTGGCAACCATAATCTACTGATGGCTTATGTGCATGTCGCCCATGATTGCAAAATCGGGGATCATTGCATTTTGGCTAATGGGGTAACCTTAGCCGGGCATATTGAGATTGGCGATCATGTCAATATTGGCGGACTGACTGCAATCCACCAATTCACAAGGATCGCTAAGGGGTGCATGGTCGCTGGGGCAAGTGCTTTGGGTAGAGATGTCCCCCCTTATTGCAATGCTGAGGGCAACCGGGCGTTCATTCGGGGGCTAAACAGATACCGCATGCGCAAACTCCTAGAAAGAAGCGAGATTGACTTTATCAGCGTCCTTTATAAAAAACTCTTTGATCTCAAAGACACTTCGATCCGCAACAATGCGCTTAAAATTTTAGAACAATACCCAGATAACCCACACGCCCAAGAGATTTGTAACTTTGTTTTGCAAAGCGATCGGGGCATTGCCATTAAAGAAGGATACTTCCAAGATGAGGAGGCAACATGAATACCCGTTATTGTAGTTTTTGTAATAAGCCTGAAAGCACCTTACACCACCACCGCCGCTTAATTTTCTCTTCGCGTAAGTCTGGCAAGGACACCCACATTTGCGAATATTGTGTGGAATATCTCTATAAAGAACTCCACACAGAATTACCCACTCTGCACCCACGCAAATTCGATCACATTGAGGGCATGCTCCCCCCAAGCAAAACCCCCCCCATGTCTTTGATCCCCTCTCCTAGCGCGCTTAAAGAAGCGCTGGATAACTATGTGATCGGGCAAGAGGAGGCTAAACGGGTTTTAAGCGTGGCGGTCTATGATCACTACAAACGGCTCAATTACCAAGAAAAGCACACGGAAAACACCGCCCTAGAGGTGGAGATTTCTAAGTCCAATATTTTGTTAGTAGGGCCCACCGGAAGCGGTAAAACCTTGATGGCACAAACCCTAGCACGCTTTTTAAATGTGCCTATTGCCATTAGCGATGCGACTAGTCTAACTGAGGCAGGCTATGTGGGCGAGGATGTGGAGAATATCCTTACGCGCTTGTTACAGGCTAGCGATGGGGATGTGGAGCGCGCCCAGCGCGGGATCGTCTTTATTGATGAGATTGACAAGATCGCCCGACTCTCAGAAAATCGCTCCATCACGCGCGATGTGTCTGGGGAAGGCGTGCAACAAGCTCTTTTAAAGATCATTGAGGGGGCGGTGGTGAATGTGAGCCCTAGAGGTGGGCGCAAACACCCCAATGAAAATTTTGTCCAAATTGATACGACCAATATTTTATTCATCTGTGGCGGGGCATTTGATGGGATCATTGACATCATTAAAAGACGCGTGCATAGCAATGTCTTGGGCTTTGGGAGTGAGAAAAAGACCAAAGAACAACTTGAGGATATTTTGCACCTAGTCGAGCCTGAGGACTTGATCTCCTATGGTTTGATCCCTGAGTTAATTGGGCGTTTGCCCGTGATCTCTGCACTCAAACCCATTTCCAAAGAGGCGATGGTTGATATTTTGCAAAAACCCAAAAACGCCCTCATCAAGCAATACCAAGAGCTGTTTAAAATGGACGATGTGGAATTGGTGTTTGAAGAAGATGCGGTTGAAGAGATCGCCAATTTAGCCATTAAGCGCAAAGTCGGGGCTAGGGGCTTAAGAGCCATCATGGAGGATCTCACTTTAGATGTTAGATTTGATCTCCCCAGTCTCAAGGACTACCAAGTTATCATCACTAAAGAGTGCGTGCTCAAGCAAGAAAAGCCCTTGCTAATTAAAAAAAATAAACCCTTGCTGATGCCCTCTTAAAATCCAACAGAAAGAGTTTCATGATCCTAGATAAAATAATCGGTGTTTTTTCTCACGATGTGGCGATTGACTTAGGCACGGCTAATACCGTGGTGTCTGTCAAGGGGCAGGGTATTATCATCAATGAGCCCTCCATTGTCGCTGTCAAACTCAACAAATACGATCGCATGGAGGAGGTCTTAGCGGTGGGGAGTGAGGCTAAGGAGATGATTGGCAAAACGCCCGCTGGCGTGCAAGCCATCCGCCCCATGAAAGATGGGGTGATTGCCGATTTTGACATCACCGAGAAAATGATTCGTTATTTTATTGAAAAGGCGCATAAACGCAAATCCTTGATCCGCCCTAGAATCATGGTCTGTGTGCCCTATGGGCTAACCAGTGTGGAGCGCAAGGCGGTTAAAGAGAGTGCGATGAGTGCGGGGGCTAGGGAGGTGTTTTTGATTGAAGAGCCCATGGCTGCAGCCATTGGGGCGGGCTTGCCTGTTAAAGACCCACAAGGGAGCTTGATTGTGGATATTGGGGGGGGCACAACAGAAATTGGGGTGATTAGCCTTGGGGGGCTGGTGGTGAGCAAGAGTATCCGTGTGGCGGGCAATAAGTTAGATGCTAGTATTGTAGATTATGTCCGCAAAACTTATAACTTGCAGATTGGGGAGCGCACGGGCGAGGAAATTAAAATCGCCATTGGATCAGCCATTGAGCTAGACCCCCCTTTAAAAATGGAGGTGAGCGGGCGCGATCAAGTGAGCGGGATTTTAAACACCATTGAGCTTAACAGCGAAGATGTCAGAGAGGCGATCAAGGAACAAATTAAAGAAATCAGCAACGCCTTAAAATCTGTTTTAGAAGAGGTCAAACCTGACTTGGCTGGGGACATTGTGGAAAATGGGGTCGTTTTGACCGGTGGGGGGGCTTTGATTCGTGGGCTAGATAAATATTTGAGTAATATTGTCAAGTTGCCCGTTTTTGTGGGCGAAGAACCGCTCTTGGCGGTGGCTAGGGGCACGAGCAAAGCCATTGAAGATTTGGATTTATTGAGTAGTCTAGGGGATTTGTAGGATCAAGTTTGGTTGGCAAGCGGGGCATTTTAGTTTTAGGCGTTTTTTTCACTATCTTGTATTTGCTAGACATCCGCGGGTCTAGCAGTTATTTAAGCGATAAAATCAAGGTCTTTTTTTTAAACACCAAAGATTATTTTGTTGTGGGCTACCAAAAGCACTTCCAGCAAGCCCAAATGATTGAGGATTACCAGCAACAACTACAAGGTTATCGCGATCTCAAACTCGCCTATGCTGATCTGATCAGCAAAAACAAGGCTCTAATAGCTACTATTGGCGATTTAGAAAATCTCCAAAAGACCTATGCGCCCAACACTTCAAACCTATCTGCCCTCCTTGCTAACAAAACCAAAAACCCCCATGTTTGCCCAACCCCCCTAGAGTCAGCCCTGCTCCCCTCTGCGCTTTTCACGCTCACACGGGTTTATGGCTTTGCCAAGTTGGGCGATACCCACCAGTTACTCCTAGATGTCAAAGCCTCCTACCCCAAAGATCAGATTTTGGGCATGGTGGCATTTAACCGCACCATAGGAATCGCCGTGCAAAGAGATGGGCGTTTTGTGGGGCTCTTGCATGGCGATCCGCAGACTAGCTATAGCGTGATGGTCAAAAATGGCGGGAAAGTCTATTATGGTTTTATCACCAGCGAGTCGTTTAATACCTATGTGAGTTTTTTGCCCGCCTATGCGCCCATACAAGTAGGAGACCCGGTTTTCACCAGTGGTTTGGATCACATCTTTAGCACGGGGATTTATGTCGGCAAAGTCGCTAGCATAGAAGATCACTACCTTTATAAAAGAGCCTTGCTCCAAGTCGAGCCCCTCGATCAGATGATTTTTTACACCACCTTAGTGAGCATGCCCTAATGGCTGATTTTGGGCGTTTTTACCAAGATTTGCTCTTAAGCGATGGGGTCTTTTTTTTAGAAAATAGTTTAGATGCGCTGCTAGATACGCCCATTCCCCCCGACAAACAACAAGAAATCTTTAAGATCTTCACTTCTAAAGCCCTCGACTTATTTAAAAAAGGCGAGGTGTTGGGAATCAAGTATTTGTATTTGGGGCTGTTGATCCCAGATATGATCGCCCTAGATATGGACTTTGAACGCTATTTTAGCCTAGCCCAGCAAGCCATGCAAGCTAGCAGCAACCCCATCGAGACACGCATGTTTTTTGAGCTGGCGTGTATCTCTAAGTTGATGAGCGGGGCAAAATTAGAGGCACTGCATTTTTTAACCGAACAACTTTGTTTGCAAGATAGTGCCTTTTTATGCCATTACAACGCCTTGATCATCGATCTTTTCACAAAATTAAAAGTCCCCTTTAGCGTGCCTAAATGCGTGTTTGACAAGCTCTTAAACCCCGTCCACTTTCTAGCCCTCCACCCCAAGACCCAGCGCAATATTTTAAACGCCCAATTACATTTATTTTGGAATGTCCCGCATTACTTTGCCTCCAAAGAGTGGTTAGGGCTTTATGAAACCTACAAAGTTTTATTTGTGGCTTTGTTGGAGGCAAATGCCCTAGATAACGCCCTATTTTTGCAATTTCTCATCTACCATGTGTGTGGGAACGCCTTTAGCGATGGGGCACAATGGGAGGATTTTAATACCCATATTACCTTGATCGCCTCCAAGCATTACCCCCGATTATTCCAGCAATACTGCACCACGCATGCTAAAAGCTACCCTTGCTACTTGGAACACAGCACGCCCATTATCATTGGCATTTTGCGGGATCGCTTGGTGGAAAATTCCCCCTTCAAGGTGGAATGCTCACTAATAGCCATGCTCACCAAGCACCCCGCCTTCAATACACGCTTTAAAATCAAGGTTTTTAGCATGGACTATGATGAAAAAAGCCCCAATGACCCCCAAGCAATCGCCTTGTTGCAAAATTTGGGCGAGTGGGCGGGCTTTGGGGGCACTATTGAGGTGATCACTCTCCCAGTGGGCGATGCCTTTTATCAAAGCCACTTAGAAAAAGCCTTGAGGCTAAAAGAATTGCTCTATGCCCACCAAGTGCGTATTTTAATCAGCCCCAATAATGGCTATGGAATCAGCGATTTTTTGCTTGCCACCCGTTCTGGTGTTGTGCAGATTTATTATAGCCATGGCAACAAGGCTTACCATCTAGATACCCTAGAGGGTTATATGACCCACATTGCCCCCACCATTGGGGCTTATAGCCAATCAAATCTGCCCTATCTGGGTATTTTTGTCCCCATGCTCTCTTTTTTTTACAACCCCCCCCTAGATGCCTATAGCCAGCATTTGGTGCAAAAAACCCGCTCATTTTATGTGTCTGACCCTAATGCGTTGATTTTAGGCACAATCGGGCGACTCACTAAACTAGATAGCTTGGAGTTTTTGCACAGCGTGTTAGAAATTTTGCACCAAGCCCCCCAAAGCGTGTATTTGGCATGCGGGATTGGGTCTAGCCACGCCATCCAAGAAAAATTAGAGCAACTCATTAAAGAGCACAGCCTCCCGCCCTCTTTGTTGGAGCGTTTTAAATTTGTGGGCTATGTGGATGCGCATTTATACGGGCATGTGATCGATTTGTTCTTAGACACCTTCCCCATGCAACAAGGCGAGAGCAAGGCGGAGTTTAGCGGGAAAAATAAGCTAGTTTTGACCCTCTCAGAGAGCACGCCCCAAGCACGCCAAGAAAATTTTAACGCTTTTGTATCCGCTCACATGCGTGCCCTTAAAGAGCTTTGCAGCACCCATGCCATTAGCCTAGAGGATTACCAACGCTACTACCACCAAGAAGCCCAAAGCGTGATCGCGCTTAGCCCTAAGGATTATGTGAGTAAAGCCCTAGCACTCTTAAAACTCTGGCAAAACCCTAAGCAACTTAAAACCCTGCTAGAGGAGCGATCAATCTTGCGCGCGATCACCCACAAAGTGAAAGCAGAGCAAAGCGTGGATTTAATGGTCAAATATTTAGACCAACTTTTGGGATAGGCATGCGTTGGGTCTATGTGGTATTTTTAAGCCTTGTTTTTTTAGGATTTTTGGGGTGCATGGGGATGTTTTTACCCATGTTTTTCTCCTCCCTCTCCCAAGATAACCAAAACCAGTTAGACCAATTTGGGGACGATCCCATCAATGGCGATCGCCAATCCCAAGAGGTGCTTTATTACACCCGCTTAGAACCCCCAATGTTTGAAGATTCCTCAGGACACCCCATCGAACAAGATGTGGGCTTGTCTTCCCAAGACATTAGGGGCACGGCGATGGGTGGGGTTGAAATCCAAAGAAGCGACTTGCTCCAAGAGGTTAAAGACAGCGAGCAAGAACGCAAAGACAAGGCAAATACCCCCGAGACTTTCCACACGAAGTTAAACGATTGTGCCAAAAACGACCTTTTTAACGAGCTAGGAGCCCAACTCACCATCAAAACAGACGAACAGAAACGCTGTATCCGCTTGCAAAACCACTACTTTAGCGTGCTCAACAAACATTACGCCGCCATCAACCAGAAAAAAGCACGGGTTTTGATCCTCTTACAAGATCTAGTGAGTGCTTGCAACACCTACCCAGAAAAGCAAGCTTTGCTAAAAAGCCCCTTTTTCAAACGCCTAGCCCCCCATATCAACACACGCAGAGAAAAATTACTTTACAAACAACTCAGCAATGCCAAGCCCTTAAAACGCGATGGTTTGCATGCGCTCTTAATCGATCCCAAACTGGGCGAACGATTCTATCGTTGTCAATATTTTATCCACGCGCCTTGAGGCGTTTTTCTCGTAGTTGCCCACAAGCCGCACTGATGTCTAGCCCCTTAGAGATGCGAATCGTGCAAAGCAAACCTTTTTGATTCAAAAAGTCCGCAAAGGCTTGCACTTTTTCTAAATTAGGACGCTCAAAGGGGCTATTTGGCATGGGGTTATAGGGGATGAGATTGACCTTAGCTCTTAGCCCATTGAGCAATTTTAACAATGCCCTGGCATGCTCTAAGCCATCATTATGATCTTTTAAAACCAAATATTCAAACATGATGCGTTTGCGGGTGTCTAAAGGGAAACGCCTAATGGCATCAATCAAGGCTTGGATATTATAAGTCTTGTTGATGGGCATTAATTTAGAACGCAAAACATCATTGACCGCATGCAAGGAGATTGCCAACTGCACGCCTAGATTAAGCGCGCCCAACGCGTCAATGAGGGGTGCCACCCCGCTTGTGGAGATGGTGATGCGTCTGGGGGCGATATTAAGCCCTGCTGGATCGCTTAAAATTTTAATTGCGCGCACGACCTGCTCAAAATTATGCAAGGGTTCGCCCATGCCCATAAAGACCAAATTAATCCCCTTGGTGGGTTCTAAATGGTGATCGCATTTGAGATACACCACTTGTTGTACGATCTCAGCGGCTGATAAATCACGCACAAAGCCCCCCTTAGCGGTCGCACAAAACACACAGCCCACCTTGCAACCAATTTGGCAACTCAGACAAAAGGTCAGTTTCTCTTGGGCGATTAATTGCCCCTCATCGCTAAATTGTTTGTCTTTCATCACCATAAAAACACTCTCAAAGGTGTGATCATCAGGGGTTTTAAACAAATACTTTTGGCTTTGATCGGCACTGCACTCATGGGCAACCACCTCTAGCGTGCCTAGATTAAAATCTTGCATGGCTTGTTGTCTAAAGCTCTTGGGGAGATTGTGCATGCCCTCAAAGCTAGAGGCGTAGCGTTGGTAGAGCCAGCTAAAGACTTGTTTAGCCACAAAGGGCTTAAAATGGTGCTGGGCGCAATAACTTTTGAGCTCCTCTAAAGTGAGCCCGTATAAAGAGGGTTTCAAACTCACTCCACGGTTACGCTTTTGGCTAGATTGCGGGGTTTATCCACATCTAGCCCTTTGAGTTGCGCCATCTCTAGGGCAAAGAGTTGCAAGATGACCAACATGCTAAAAAATTCAGGCATGTAGTGGGTGTAGGGCTTGGTTTGGATTTGGAAGGTGGCGTTATCAATGGGCGTGGGGCTAATGGCAAAAATGAGCCCATCGCGGGCGCGCAACTCCTCCACATTGCTTAGATTCTTAGAAAAAAGGAGATTTTGGGGCAAAAGGGCGATGCTTAATAAACTGCAATCAGCTAGGGCAATGGGTCCATGTTTCATCTCGGCACTGGCATAACCTTGTGCATGCACATAGGCAAGTTCTTTAAGCTTGAGCGCGCCCTCTAGGGCGAGGGGGTAAAACACCCCCCTACCCATGAAAAAATACCCCTTGGGGTTTTGCTCTAAAATCTGTGCGCTTAGGGTTTTAATTTGGGGGTGCAATTCTAGGGCATCTTTGATGGCTTGCATGCTTGCATGCAGGGCTTGGATTTGCTCTTGCATGGCTTGTTTGGATAAGCGTTTGTGCCCTAATTCTAGGGCTAAGAGCCACAGCGTTAAGATTTGACTCACAACGGCTTTTGTGGAGGCTACACTGCGTTCCAAACCCGCATGGGTTAAAAGGGTGGCATGCGCTAAAGCGCTCATGGTGGAATTTTGCGTGTTGCAAATGGCAAGCGTGTTTAAGTCCAAGCTTTTAGCCAATTTGAGAGCCTCTAGGGTGTCTGCACTCTCCCCACTTTGGGAAATGGCGATCACAAGTTCTTTGGCTTGGGTGGCGGGGTGGGCATAGCGGTATTCGCTGGCTAATTCAACCTGCACCTTGATCTGGGCTAGGTCTTCAATCAAGTATTTGCCCACCAAACCCGCATGGTAGCTCGATCCGCATGCAACCACACTCAAGCACGAGAGATCCTCTAAAAACCCTTTGGGGAGTTCTAAATGCACTTGATGGGCTTTAATCCGCCCTAGCAAGGTGAGCACTTTATCTTGCTCATAAATTTCTTTTTGCATGAGTGTTTTAAAACCCTCTAAATCGCTCTGCGCGCTATCTTGGATCACAGCAGAGGGCGTGCCTAAATCCTCCAGCTTAAAGGGCGTGTGTAAATCCAGCACGCCTATAGCCCCATCCTCTAGGCGCACCATTTGGCTAGCCTGGCTTAGAGCGCTGGGCGCGCTGGCAAAAAAGATACCTTGTTTGGCAAGTGCGATGAGTAGGGGCGATCGCTCTTTAGCATAAAAAATACAGCTGGGAAAATGGGTGTTGATGAGTAAAATCGCATACGCCCCCTCTAGCTGGGCGATGGTTGTTTGGAAGGCGTGCAAAGCCTGTTCTTTGGTGGGCGCACTGTGCAGGTGCTGGGCTTGTAGCTGGGCTTCAAATAAATGGGCGATGATTTCACTATCGGTTTGGCTGCTAAAAACATGCCCCTTTTTTTGCAATTTTTCCTTGAGGGTGGCGTAATTTTCAATGATTCCATTATGCACAATCGCACTGCCCGCATAAACATGCGGGTGGGCATTGGTGGCACTGGGTTTGCCATGGGTTGCCCAGCGCGTGTGGGCAATCCCCACCCCTTCCCCCTTTGAGGTGAAATCCTGAGTTAGGCTCTCTAGCGCATTGATTTTCCCATCGGTCTTATAAATCTCTAGCACCGGGCATTTTTTCTCTAAAGTGGCTAGCCCGGCACTATCATAGCCCCGATACTCCAACTCCTTAAGCCCTGCAATCAAAAGGGCTTTTTTTTCTTGTTTGCCAATATAGCCAACAATCCCACACATGGCAACCCCCTAAAATACCAGCATTTCGCGTTTGTATTTGTTGAGTGCGTTAATGTGCTCCTTTAACTCCTCCACATGCTCGCCAATTTGGGTGTAAAAAGCCATGTTGAGTGTGTCAGGGATGTCTAAGCTCCCCCGTTTCATCAAAATAAAATCGCCCAAGCTGATATTGGCGATCTTTAAAAGCACTTCAATCTCCTCTTTGGAATTTTCAATATTTTTAATGATGAGCTCTAATTTTTCAAACATGTTTCCTCTTTAAGTGGGTTTGCTAAGTCCTAGTGCTAAGAGTGTGTGTAGGTGCAACACACCTAGCACCCTTTGCTGGGTGTCTAGCACGATCAATAGCGAGATTTGGTGGGTTTCGATGAATTCTAAGGCTTGGATTAAGGGCATGTGGGGGTTATCAATGCACTTGGGCTCTAAGGTGGCAAAATTTTTAGCCGGGGCATGCAGATCAAAACTTGCGGGCTGGAGCAGAGCGCGGCGGATGTCCCCATCGCTTAGCACCCCCACTAATTGTTGCGCCTCATTTACCAGTAAGGCATTGCCTAAGCCCTTATCAGTAGCGCACAACAAGGCTTGGTGCAAAGAACAATCTGCACTCACTAGGGGTAGGTTTTGGGTGCGGTAGACATCTTTAACCTGCAAGCGTAATTGTTTGCCCAGTAGCCCCCCCGGGTGGGTGAGCGCAAAATCTTCTTTTTGGAAGTTTTTATGCACCATCAAGCACACCGCCAACACATCGCCTAGGGCTAAACTCAAAGTGCTCGAAGTGGTCGGCACGAGGTGGAAGGCTTCTTGTTCAATTTCTAGCTTTAAATGGTGGGTTGCCAGTTTGCCTAAGGAACTTTGAGAATCTTTACTCATGGCAATTAAAGTTTTATAGGGGATCACCCGTAGGGCATCGAGCAATTCCACACTCTCGCCCCCATAGCTAATGGCTAAGATGGCATCTTGGCTCCCCACAATCCCCATATCCCCGTGCATGGCTTCTGTGGGGTGCAAAAAGATCGCCTTTGTGCCCGTGCTGGTCATCGTGGCGGCGATCTTACGCCCCACATGCGCGCTCTTGCCAACCCCCATCACCACAACCAAAGGCGCACTGGCTAGGGCGTGGATTATGGGCTCTAGGGTGGGGTTACCCAGTGCCCCTATAGTCTTTAAAAGCGCATTGGCTTGTAGCTCTAGGGTGTGGCGCGCATGGCGGGCATAATCTAGCATTATTTTTGATGCACCTCTTTTTTGAGCATGGCGGCCTTGAGCGTGGGGATCAAATAGCCATAACCTTCTTTTTCCATGTCCTCTAGGGGCACAAATTTCAAGGCAGCACTATTGATACAATAGCGCAAACCGCCTAACTCTTTGGGGCCATCTTCAAAAACATGCCCTAAGTGTGCCCGCCCCACACGGCTACGCACTTCGGTGCGCAAGCGATCTAGGCTTCTATCCTCTTGGTAATTGACCACATCCTTAGCAATGGGCTTGCTAAAGGCTGGCCACCCACAACCGCTATCAAATTTATCGGTGGATAAAAAGAGGGGTTCGCCGGTGGTGATATCCACATAAATGCCCGGTTTGAAGAGTTTGTCATATTCATTGTCAAAGGGGCGTTCTGTATGGCTTTCTTGGGTAACTTGGTATTGCAAGGTGCTCAGTTTAGCCTTGAGCTCACCATCGCTGGGTTTGTGGTAGTCGTTAGGATCGATCAAGGGCTCATTGGCCTTTTTCAAATCAATGTGGCAATAACCCCCCGGATTCTTTTTCAAGTAATCTTGGTGGTATTCCTCAGCCACCACAAAGTTTTTCAAGGGTTCTAGCTCAATTTGGATTTTTTGTTGGTGGTGTTTTTGCAACTGCTCTAGGGCGTTAGCGATGATGGGGCGATCCTTAGGATCGGTGTAGTAAATCCCGGTGCGGTACTGCCTACCGCGATCATTGCCTTGTCGATCAATGCTGGTTGGGTCGATGACTCGGAAATAATAGCGCAAGAGTTTATCCAAACTGATTTGGGAAGGATCAAAGGTAACTTTGACGGCTTCGGCGTGATCGGTGTTGTGGAGTTCATGGTAATTGGTCTGATCGCTCTTGCCATTGGCATAGCCCACTAAGGCATCTTTGACCCCATAAATGCGCTCCATATACGCTTCCAGCCCCCAAAAACACCCCCCCGCTAAATAAATCGTGTGTTGCATAGGTTTCTCCTGATGGGTTTTAGCAAACAAACTAAGAGGAACAAGGCACAAGAGCCACAAAAAAAGCGCACGCATGGCAAGCCCCCTAATGCACGAAAACATGGCTGACAATAGCCGGATATTTTTTGGTGTGCTTGAAAAGAGCCTTGCGGATAAAATTACGCACGCTCTCATCTAGGCTCTTATTATTGTTCAAAACATCTTGCCGTAGGGCTTTGATGTGCAATCCTAATGAGCCTTGCAATTCAGATACAAAGGCACGCTCCTCTTTGAGATTGGCAATCCCCACACTGGTGATCTTGGAGTGGGGCATTAAATCCTGCCCCTCTTTGGAGATAAAAAGAACCGCACTCAAAAAGCCCGCACTGGCAATCTCTAGGCGTTCTTGGACAATCTTTTGCTCAATGCTCACATTATTGGTGTTATCCACATAGCTTTTCCCGCTTTTCACGCTTTTAACCTTGCGCATAAAATTAGGATTGACCTCCACCTGATCGCCATCTTCCATCAGGTAGATATTTTTTTCAGGCACACCGCATGCGATTGCGGTTTCTTTGTGTTTGGCGACATGGTTATACTCCCCATGCACGGGCAAGAAAAACTTAGGCTTGATGAGGCGCAACATCAATTTTTGCTCCTCTTGGGCGGCATGCCCGCTGACATGGACATCAAAGGCTTGATAAACCACTTGGGCTTCTTTTTTCATCAATAAATTTAGAATGCTGGACACGCTCGCCTCATTGCCCGGAATCGCTTTAGCCGAAATGATAATGAGATCGCTAGGCTTAATGCTGATGTGGCGGTGCTCATCGGTTGCCATGCGGTAAAGCGCGCTCATGGTCTCCCCTTGTGAGCCCGTGGTAACAATGAACACCTCATGATCTTGGAGCTTTTCGACCTCATGGGCTTCAATGAAGGTTTTAAAGGGCAGGTGGATATAGCCTAATTCCCTAGCAATGTCTAGGTTTTTCTCCATAGAACGACCGATCACGGCGACTTTGCGGTTGTGGTTGATGGCATGTTGGATGGCTTGATACACCCGGTGGATATTAGAAGAAAAGGTGCTCATGATCACCCTGCCCTTAGCGTTTTTAAAGAGATTTTCAAACACGGGGCTAATGCTGCTCTCAGAGGGGGTGATTCCGGGTTTATAAGAGTTGGTGCTATCACTGAGCAATAACATCACCCCTTGTTCGCCATAGTGGGCGAGGCGGTAAAGGTCGGTGGGGATATTATCAACAGGAGTGTGATCGATCTTAAAATCGCCTGTATGGATGATCGTGCCCACTTTGGTTTGAATCGCTAGCGCGCTGGCATCGATGATGGAGTGGGTGATGTGAATCCACTCCACGATGAACTCGCCGATCTCAATGGGCTGGCGTTTTTGCACGATTTTAAAATAGCTTTTGAACTTCTTTAAGCCATGTTCGTCAAATTTATTGCCAATCATCCCCAAACTTAAGGGCGTGCCATAGAGGGGGAATTGCAATTCCTTAAACAAGTAGGGCACCGCCCCGATGTGATCTTCATGGGCGTGGGTGATGAGAATGCCTACAATCTTATCTTTAATGCTGTGTAGGTAGCTAAAATCGGGGATCAAAATATCCACGCCATGCATGTCCTCGCTAGGGAAACTCATCCCCACATCAATGATGATAGCTTGTTGCATGGTTTCTAAAACCATCATGTTCCCCCCAATCTCGCCCAAACCGCCTAAGGGTGTGATTTTCACACGGGCTTTGACATTCAAATCTAGTTTGTAATGGGGGTTTAGGTGATTGATGTGGATTTTATGGTTAGTCTCCACGCCCTGCTTTAATTCCTTATGAAAGCCCAAATTCCCCCGTTCGTTGGCTTTGGTGATGTTCTTAACGCCCTCTTGTTCTTGCATGTGCGGGTGGCTCATCGCCGGGTTGCCCGCTTGTTTCCTGCCATGTTTGATGCGGTTTTTGCGCCCAAACTCCCCAAAATTCTTGTTTTTGGGTTTGTGCGTGTTGGGGTGGGCTTGTGCGGACTCTTTGCTCAAATCAACTTTGGGGGGATTATCTTTGGAAGGATTATCCATGTTGTTCTCCTGTAAGATTTTGGGAGAGATGTGCCAAGCCTAGATAGTGGATAGGGTTTAGCTGGTGGGGCCTAAGAGTGGGGCTAAGATCGTGCTTGGCAAAAAAGGCTTGCACCCACTCTAGAGGGTAGGTGCTTTTAAGATTATTAAACAGAGTCTTGCGATTAGCTTTAAAGCAAATCTTAAGCACGCTCTCTAAGACCTCCAAAGAAGGTGCGCCCAAGTTAGGACCCAAAGGGGCTTTGAGCAGACGGATCAGTGCTGATTGCACTTTGGGCGGGGGGTTAAAGGCCTGCGGAGGAACTTCAAATACATAATCGCGTTGGTGGCACACGCTAGCAGCCAACACGCTTAAAGCCCCGTAATCGCTACTCCCACTCAAGGCACAAAACTTAGTCCCGACCTCAGCCTGCACCATCACAACCATGCCCAAACAGAGCGCGTCTTTGAGCGCGTGGGTGATGATGGGCGTTGCAATGTAGTAGGGGAGATTAGAAACCAAAAAATACGGCTCAGAGTGCAAGAAGCCCCAAGCAGACAAGGCAAAAGGGTAACCCTTAAAAAGCTCCACTTGGTAGTTTGTCTGTTGTGATTCATCTTTAACCCTTTTGCGCTCCATCACATCGCCCACCACGAGTTTTAAAGGCACTAGCAAAGAGGGTTCTAGGCAAGCCCTTAACCTCTGAGCTAATTTGCTATCCACTTCATAGGCTAACAGACCCTTAGGTAGCCTCCCTAAAAGCCTGGTGGTGAGATCTCCCAAGCCAACCCCTATTTCCACCATTTGCACTTGATTGTTAAAGTGCTCACAGGGGATCGCTTGCAAGATCTGCTCTAAATAGCGGGCATCATGTAAAAAGTGCTGCCCTAAAATTGCCATCTTCCTAACTTTAAAACTTTGGGGCGCATTCTAGCACAGGCTAGCTTAAAAGTGGTAGAATAAAGAAAATGATAAGGATTAGCATGTTTGTGTGTGCGGGGAAAATGGAAAGTTTTAGTTTTGCTAGGAGTATCGGGGTGGGTTTGGTGCAAAGTGCCTTAGAACTTAGCCGTTTGTGCTTGCTAGAAAAACCAACCTCTTTGATCTTTATTGGGAGTGCGGGGACCTATGATTTTGATCTGCCCTTATTGTGCTTATATAAAAGTGCCCATGCTTTTCAAATTGAGCAGAGTTTTGTTACCCAACACAGCTACACGCCTATAGAAAATGCCCTAGAAATCCAAACAGATGATTTTAAAGCTCTTGATTTGCCACCCATCAAGGTCAATTCCAGTAATTACATCCACACCGATCCCAATTTTGCGGGCTGTATGCGCCATTTGGGGATTGGGCTAGAAAATATGGAATTTTTCAGTGTCCTAAGCGTGGCTAAAGCGTTTAATCTGCCCAGCTTTGGGATTTTTTGCACCACCAATTGGGCTGATCACAACGCCCATGCCCAGTTTTTAGAAAACCATGCCCAAGCCTGCGCCAAGTTACAAGCATGGGTTAGACAAGCCAATTTGTGCTATACTTGAGTGTGGAAGTGCAAACTTCCAAAATTTTAGAAAGGAGAAAAAGTTATGAATAGCAATAACAATAGCTGTAGCAACCACAGCCACAGCAATAGCCAAAACAGCAACAATAGCAATAGCTGCAACAACAGCAACCAAAACAACAATAGCTGCAATAACAGCAACAAACAAGACTAAGGTCTATCTCCGCTTATTAATATAAGCGGGGGTTAATTATCCCCTAAATCTGACAGCCGCTATGTTTTAAATCCCCGCATCTGCGTTTTTAAGTTGGAAATTTGGCAACACTGGGCAAGAGATACAATGCGATCTCTTGGCTCAAGGCTTGCAATTCTTGGGCGAGCTTGTCTGCTTGGGCTTGCTCTAAATAGAGTTTGAACAAGCCATAGTCCTTGCGCCCGCTGACCTGCTCCTTTTCACTCTTTAATAAAGAAATAGCCGCATACTCAAAGCACTCAAAAAAGTAAAAGTAATCATGCCCATGTTCTAGGAGGTGATCCACGATCATGTCCTTGAGTTTCATATCTGCATAAACTTCTAAGATCACCATCAAACCACCTTGATTTTTTTAGCCACCAGCATAAACATCGGAGGCAAGAGCAAGAGCGTTAGGATGCTAGAGGTTACCAGCCCGCCTAAAACCACAATGGCTAGGGGTTTTTGCACCTCAGAACCTACGCCATGCGAGAGCAACAAGGGGATGAGCCCCAAGCCCGCAATGCAAGCGGTCATCAGCACGGGGCGCAAACGCCGCAAAGCCCCTTCAAAGACGCATTCCTCTACGCTCTTGCCCTGATTTAGAAGTTCTCTAAAATACCCAATCATCACCACCCCATTTAAAACGGCAATCCCAAAGAGGGCGATAAAGCCCACGCTAGCCGGCACAGAGATATATTCTTGGGTTAAGAAAAGGGCAATCAACCCGCCAGTGATGGCAAAGGGGATATTGAGCAAAATTAAGAGCGAGAGGGGGACGCTTTTAAAGGTGAAAAAGAGGATAAAAAAGATCACCACAATACTAATGGGGATCACGGTCGATAGGCGTTTGTTGGCGCGTTCTTGGTTTTCAAACTGCCCGCCGTAGGTGATGTAGTAGTTGGGGGGCAGCTGCACCTTCTTGGCGATCTTAGCCTTAATCTCATCGACAAACCCGCCCAAGTCCCGTCCCACGACATTAGAGCGCACCACGCTCATACGGGTGCTATTTTCGCGCACAATGGCTACAGGACCATCCACTTCGCTAATGGTGGCAATGGAGGTGATGGGCACAGCAATCCTGCGTTTAGAGGTCATCTCTAAACTTTTAATGAGGGTAATATTGGTGGAGATGTCCTCTTTTTGGCGGATAATAACAGGGGTTCTAGAAATGCCCGTTGGGATAAACTCCACAATGATCCCCTCTAGGGCGGATTTGAGAAACTTAGCAAATTCATCGCTGGTGATCCCCACATTAGCCATCGCATCCCGATCGGGGGTGATGTAAAGGTAATTTAGCCCTTTGTTAAGAGCTGTAAAAACCTCGCTAGAGCCCCTAACCCCCCTAATCACCTCCACAATCTGCGCGCTCAACTCATTGAGCTTATCAATGCTATTCCCAAAAATCTTAATGGCTAAATCGCCCCTAACACCGGTGAGCATCTCTGAGATGCGCATTTCAATGGGTTGGGTGAAGGCAAAGCTAATCCCCTTGTAATCCTCCAAAGATTTGAGGATTTTATCCAAAAGCTCTTGTTTGGTTTTGACACTCCATTCTTTTTTGGGGATGTAGGAGATAAACATATCAGTTTGATTGAGCCCCCCTAAATCCAAACCGAGTTCATCGGATCCCGTCCTTGCTACGATCGCCTTGACCTCTTTAACATTCTCCCTAATGGTCTTTTCAATGCGTAAGATCAAATCCTTAGATTGGTTGAGCGAGATAGAGGGCACGCTATCCACACTCAGCACGCTATCCCCCTCATCTAAGTTAGGCATGAAAGCTTTACCCACAAAGGGGAAGAGCGAGAGACTCCCGGCTAAAAAGATCAATGCCCCTAAGAGCATTTTTTTAGGGTTTTTCAAGGCAAACCGCAGAGCAGGGGTGTAGATAAAATAAAAAAAGCGGGTGAGGTAGGTTTCTTTATGGGGCTGGGCTTTGAGCACCATCGAGCTAATCACGGGCACCACCGTGATGGAGAGCACCAAAGTGCCCAGCAGAGCAAAGACGATACTAGAGGCTAGGGGGCGGAACATCTTGCCCTCGATCCCTTCCAAAGACAAAATGGGGACAAAAAAGACAATGATGATGATGATCCCACTCACCACCGAGATCGCAATTTCTTTACACGAGCGATACATCGTGTGTAACTTGGTGGTGGTGCGGTTATGACTCAATTTCTCAAAGGCATTTTCCACCACAACCACTGCCGAGTCGATGAGCATGCCAATGGCAATGATGAGCCCGCCTAAGCTCATTAAATTGAGCGTGATCCCATTGAGTTTGATTAAAATAAAAGCCACGCTCAGGCTTAGGGGCAAGATCACCCCCACGGCTACACTGGCTCTAAAATTACCCAAGAATAAAAACAAGGTGATCACAATCAGCACGACCGCCTCTATGAGGGTTTGGGTAACCGTGTCAATGGCTTTTTGGGTGAATTCGGAGCGATCGTAAAAGACATGGGTATGCACGCCTGCAGGCAATAAGGGCTTGATGTCTTGATCGAGTTTTTGGCGGACCTGCTTGATGATTTCACTAGAATTTGCCCCCTTAAGGGAAAGCACGAGTCCTTCTGTGGTTTCATCAATGCCATTTTTAGTAACAAAGCCTAAGCGGGTGCGGTAATGCACCACCACCTTAGCAAAATCGCGGATATGCAAAAAGCCCATTTTGGTCGAGATGGTGATGTCCCCGATCTCTTTGGGGGTGAGTGCCATGGTTTGGATTTTGACTAAAAAGGTCTCCCCATCGCGATCCACACGCCCCGCCCCGCTATTACTCAAGTTGGCTCTAAGCGTATTTTCTAAATCGCTAATGGAAATCCCTAAGCCTGCCATGTCATTAAAATCGGGGATCACCACAAAGGCACGGCTAAAGCCCCCAATGGAATTGACATCTGCCACCCCCGGGATCGTCCTTAACATGGGGCGGATCACAAAGTCCAAGAGTTGGCGTTTTTCCACCTCAGGCAAATTCCCATCGATGGTGAACATGAAAATATCTGATAGTGGGGTAACAATGGGGGCGATGCCACCATCCACCTCTGGGGGCAAATCTGGCATCACAAGGGCGAGTTTTTCATTGACAATATTGCGCGCTAGGTAAATATCCATGCCATCTTCAAAATCGATCGTGATGTCGCAAATGGCGTATTTAGAAGTGCTCCGCAAGGACTTTTCCCCTTTTAAGCCTAGCAATTCCAACTCTAGGGGGCGCACCACATTGTTTTCCATCTCCTCAGGCGAGCTGCCCGGAAGCTTTA
Source organism: Helicobacter bizzozeronii (assembly GCF_900196775.1). Taxonomy (NCBI): domain Bacteria; kingdom Pseudomonadati; phylum Campylobacterota; class Epsilonproteobacteria; order Campylobacterales; family Helicobacteraceae; genus Helicobacter; species Helicobacter bizzozeronii. The sequence continues at coordinate 12,818 of NZ_FZLB01000001.1, read as the reverse complement.
AGATGATCTTAACTTGGGTGGGGGACATATCCGGGAAGGCATCAACAGGGGTGGTGAAAAAGGCATACAGCCCAGAGAGCAAGAGCAAAAAGGCACAGATCAAGATAATCAAGCGTTGGCGTAAAGAAAACTCAATGATGGAAGCCAACATCAATCATCACCTAGATTGTTTAAAATGCCCTTCAGGCTCACTAAGGCCCCGGCGGCGACTTTGGCATGCGGATTAATATTTTTATTGCTGATCACAAAAACACGGGTGCGTTCCTCAATGATTTGCACGGGGGTGGGCATAAAACCCTTGGGCGTGCGCACAAACATTAAGTAATCTTGATCGTTGCGGATAATCGCACTAGAGGGGACGATCAAAGAGTTTTTGGGTTTGAACCCCTCAATATAGACATCGACCACCTCGCCCACATGGTAATTGTGCGCATCGATAAAGGCGGTGGCTAAAATGGTGTTGGAGTTGCGATCCAGCACCACAGAGATGCTCTGAATCACCCCAATTTTATTCCCCAGCGCGTCTAACACACGCGAGCCTTTTTTAATATACCTAGAGAGGCTGACGGGTAATTTGATACGCGCGATCAAATCGTTATTTTCAGCGATGCGGATATAGGTCGTGAAGGGGAGGATTTTTTCGCCCAACACTTTGGGGGCGATGGATAAAACGCCACTATTGCGTGCAATGATCTTAAAGCCATAAAGCCCCATGGGTTTTTTAGGGTCAATCCCAAAGTTGCGGAAAGTGTCTTCTAGTTGGCGCACCCTTAGGCGCATCTCTTCGCTGATAAGGTGGCTGTTTTGATACTCCCTTTTGGCGATCACACCTTGTTTATAAAGTTTATAGTCTTTGGAGCTCACATCTAGGGCAACCTTGAGCTTGTTTTGGCTATTTTGGAGCTGGAAGTAAAGGTTGCTTAGATCAATGGAGCTAATCTCACAGATGAGATCGCCCCTTTTGACATATTCGCCCTCGCTCTTGTAAATGGCGACCACGGTGGCGTTAAAACTCAAACTTTGAATCACCGTGTGTTTGGGGTTGGAGTTGTTAAAATCAATCACGGCGTTAAAGGGCAAGCCCTTTGTCCCAAATTTTTTATCTAGGGGCACAACACTAATCCCCAAGCTATCAATTTGCTTTTGGGTCAAAACGATTTCATCATAAGCCCCCAAAACCCCCAAAAAGAGCAACAAGCAGACCCAGATTTTCATTGGGGTCCCTTAATGCGTGTGAAAGTCTGCCCCAGTGTCTCTTCTAAAAGGGCGGTGATATTGACATACTCGATCTTAGCCTCTGCCAAAGCGATCAATGCGTCCATGTAAGAGTTTTGGTAGATCAAATATTCAAAGAGCCCGATTTTTTGGGCTTCATAGGCAATGCGCCCCATCTCCATTAACTTAGCTTTGTTATCAATGGCTTCAATTTGGATTTTCATGTATTTTTCTTTGGTTTGGAGCTGGTTGAGGTAGGCACGGGCGTTGATCCCTATGTTGCGTTTCATCACCACATTTTTAGCCCGTGTGCCATTCTCTAGGGCTAAAAACTTGCGTTTCAAGTGGATATTTTTAGGCGTTACAGGCAGGGGGATATTAAACTCAATGGAAAAATTGGTCGCTGAGTTATAACTCTCTGCCCCCAAACCAAATTCAAAGTTTTTAAAGACATCCCGATTAGCCAAATTGGCATTCACTTTATAATCTTTTGCGCTCAAGTCCAGCACTTCCACATACAAGGAATGATCCAAGATTCGTTGCAGCCCATACTCCCCAATACGCACATATTCAAATTGCAAACCTGGAATTTTGATGAGGTGATCTTTGTCTAAGAAGGTGCTAAAATCGGCGTTTTTGGAGACGACAGGATGCACGATGGCTAACATGGTGTTGAGCGTTTTTTCTTGGTTGATGATTAAGGTCTCCATGTTGATCTTGGCTAATTTGGATTCCAAATAGGAGTTTTTGAAGTTGATATAGTCCTTTTCAGACATGCTCCCTGCCTCAACTTTGCGTTGGGCAGCGTTGAGCTGGGATAAAAAAATCTGTTCACGGCGGGCGTAAATATTGTGTTTTTCAATGTTTAAAATGTAGTTCAGATAGAGGCGTTTTGCCCCAATAAAGGCGAGATTGCGGCTGAGCTCATAACTCTTGCGGTATTGCACATTTTTAATCGAAAGACTGCGGGCTAAAAGACGGCTAACCCATGGGAGTTTGGGTTTGATCATCAGCACGGTTCTAGGCTGGGCCTCAGCAATGCCTTGGTAGTTGCGCACCATAGAGGTTTCATTGGAGATAAAGGGGAAATCCCAAGCATTGGTGGATTTTTGCTCCTCCAAAAGGCTAATAAACTCTGCCTTTTTTTGGATCAATTCCATCGAATTATGCTCGACTCGTTTGAAAAATTCCTCTACAGAAAAGGTTTTAGCACTTAAAAAGCTGGCTAAAAGGCTTGCGGTTAGCCAAAGGGTTTTAAAACGCAAGCCCTACAATTCCTTAATATCCGCCACACTCAAAAATTCCCGACAAATTAAAAAGAGTAAGCTTTTGCGGTTATTTTGGATTTGGGGGTTGGAATCGTTGATGAGCACTTTTTCAAAGAAGAGTTCTAGGGGGGCTTTGAGGGCAAATAGGGCATGGATTTTATCGCCCCATTGGGTGAATGTGCTTTTTTGCAAGTTCAAGTAAGCCTCATAAAGCCCTTGTTCGCTGGTATCTTGAAAAAGGCGTGGATCGGGGTTGCTGGCATGTTGTGTGTCTTGGGTGATATTAGCGACTCGTTTAAACACGCCCACCAACTGCTTAGAATCCTCCACTTGATTTAAAAAATCTTGCAAGGCATAGAGTTTGTTAGCCATTTGGCAAATCTCATAATCTTGCCCCCCTAAGGCTTCAATGCCTTTTAGCACACTTTTATAAAGATTGGGGGTTTTGACACTTAAAACATGGGAGAGGCGTTCCAGCATGAACTCTCTTAGCAAAGAGAGATCAAAGGGGGCATAGTGGGCACTCAGGGTTTGCAAATCGGCTTGGAGATTAAAGGGCAGGTTGTAGTGCAAGCAGATACGCAATACGCCATTACACGCACGGCGCAATGCAAAGGGGTCTTTAGAGCCCGTGGGGATTTTACCCACGCTAAAAAGAGCCAACAAGCTATCTAGTTTGATACTCAACGCCAAGAGCGCGCCTAAAAAAGTGCTGGGTAAGGGCGCACCCTCAGCGATGGGGTGATATTGTTCTTTAAGTGCGGTGCAAATCTCTAGGCTTTTGTGGTGGTGCTTGGCATAGTAAGAGCCCATCACGCCTTGCAACTCGGGGAACTCATAGACCACTTCGCTCAACAAGTCCGCCTTGGCTAGGTGCAAGGACTCTAAAAGTTTGGTTTGCAAAACCTCTTGGGGTTCTGTGGAGTGGGGAGCGTATTTTTGGGCTAAAAAGAGGGCGATTTTTTGCTCACGCCCCACTTTGTCTTCCAAGCTCCCCAAACCCTGCATAAAAGCGATCTTATCTAGGGCTGGGGCTACATGTTCCCATTCGATGGATTTTTTCAAATCGTTTTGGTAAAAAAACACCGCATCGCTTAGGCGTGCACGCAAAACCTTTTGGTTGCCCGCTAAAATGGTGGCAAAATCTTGGGGGTGTTGCAAGGGCGCATTGCTCACCACAATAAAACCATTATTGAGCGTGCCCTCTTTGAAAGTGGCAAAATAGCGTTGGTGCTCTTTCATGGAGGTGGTGATAACCTCTGTAGGCAAATCCAAAAAGGCACGATCAAAAAGCCCATAAAGGGCTGTGGGGTAGGTGGTGATGGCGATCACCTCCTCTAAAAGTTCAGGATCCATCTGGACCTGCACGCCATGTTCTTGCTCTAGGGCGGCAATCTCATGCAAGATTTTTTCTTGGCGTTTGTCGGGGTCTAAGATCACAAAACCTTCTTGCAGGGTTTTAAAATAAGCCTCTATGCTGGGTGTCTCATGGTAGGCAAAACTCTTAGCCACATGGATTTTAGTCGCACGCTTAGCGGTGCAACCATAAGCTTGTTGGCAAGCCTCTAGGGGCACTAGATCGTCCCCAAAAATCACGCAAATATTATGGATGGGGCGTATAAAGCGTTCTGGCACACTGCCCCACGCCATGCTTTTGCCAAAATCTAGCGATCGCAAAAACTCCAACAAAATGCCATCTAAAAGCGTGGCGGTGGCAATGGGTGCGCTCTGCACCACAGCATGCAAGACTTCCTTATTGTTTTTGAGTGCCGTGCTAAAGGCTTGGGTGGGGTCTAGCCCCAATTTGGTATAAAACTTCTGCCCGATGGGATTGAGCTGGTGATCGCTCATCGCCACACTTAAGGGGGGACCAAAGTGTTCGATCTGTTGGGCTGGGGTGTGGGTGGGGAAATCGAGGGCATGCAAAACAAGGCGTGTGGGGGCGTAATAGCTGCGCAAGTCGCCTTTAAAATCCACTTGGTGGTTTTGCAGGGCTTGGTGGAATTTGTCTAGGATGTGTTTAAATTCTGCCAACAAAGCCTTAGCGGGCATCTCTTCAACTAGAACTTCAATGAGTAATGGATTCAAGTAAGCTCCTATGCGTGAATCAGGCTAGCCATTAATAGTTATCAAGGGTTACTTATGTTAAGATTATAGCAAAACTTAAAGTGAAAAACTCTTAAAGGTTTGTCATGTGGGCTTGGGGATTTTTCCGCCATGTTTTTGTGCTGGCAATTTTGGGTGGTGCGGTGGTGAGTGGGGTAGCAGCCAAGCCTGACTTTGTGGAATGTATGAATCCTAGTCATTTTAATTTGGAACAAAAAAAGGTTTTGGTCTATGCCTACCATTATGGTTCTAAAGAAAATTTAGGCTATGAGATGGCGGCCATTGCATGGAAAGAGTCGTGTGCGGGGGCTTATCGAGTCAATTTTGATGAGACAAGTGCGGGGATTTACCATGCCTATATCCCAGCCGTCTTGAAGTTTTACAATGAGGGGCAGACTCCTTTTATGAAAAGTTACTATGGCGATCTGCTCATCAGAGATCGTAATTTCGCTTCCCGAATCGCCCTAGACACTTTGGTCAGTTTCAAGCGTATCCACAAGGGCAACCTCAAAGAAATGATTCGGGCTTACTATATCCAAAGAGCCAAACACCCAGCTATGGCTAACCAAGAAGCCGATGAGTATTACCAAGACCTCCTAACCAAGATCAAAACCCTACAGAGCCTCATGCCCACCTTAGAGCAGTTTGTTAGAGAGCACGAGCACAAGCCCAAAACCCCCCTCTATGCCCAATCTGAATTGCCCTACCAACCCCCCAAGCAAACTAAGAAAAACCCTCCTAAAAAAACCCATAGAAAACCCTCTAAACCCAGAACAACCCAGCACCACAAGCCCAAACCCAAAGTGGAGCCAACCCACCACACACAGCCCAAACCCAAAAAGCGTCAAGAGGATGATGGGATTTTCTTGATGCAAGAAGCCCCGGTGTTTTAATATGCAAAAAACATTGCTGATCATCACTGATGGGGTGGGGCATAGCGACACAAAAGAGGGCAATGCCTTTTACCATGCCAAAAAACCCACCTACGATTGGATGTTGGCTCATTTGCCCCATAGTTTATTAAACACGCATGGTCTTAGCGTAGGTCTGCCCGAGGGGCAAATGGGCAATTCTGAGGTGGGGCATATGTGTATTGGGGCGGGGCGCATACTCTATCAAGATTTGGTCAAAATCTCCAAGGCGTTTGAAGAGGATTGCATGGAGGATAACCCCGCCTTCAGGCATGTAGTGGATAACGCCCACATTGTGCATGTGCTGGGCTTGATGAGCGATGGGGGCGTGCATGCCCATATCGATCACCTCATTGGCATGGCATTGCTCTTAGAGCGGGTGGGTAAAAAGGTGTGGTTGCACTTGATCACCGATGGGCGCGATGTGTTGCCCACCAGCGCACTAGAATACCTCAAATTGATCTCTTGCATTTGCAACCACAATATCGCCATCGCCACCATTTCTGGGCGTTTCTTTGCTATGGATCGCGACAAACGCTATGATCGCATTTTAGCTGCCTATGAAAGCATCGTGCATGCCCAAAATAAAACCATGTTGAGCCCTTCAGCCTACATTGAATCCATGTATGCCCGCAATATTTACGATGAATTCATACAGCCCGCCAGCTTTGGGCACTATAAGGGCATGTTTGATGGCGAGGGGGTGATTTTTGTCAATTTTCGCAGCGATCGGGCTAGAGAGCTCACCCAAGCCTTAAGCGGGGATTTAAACATGTTTAAAGGGCTAAAGGAATGCGGGGCGGGCGCACCCGAGCTAGTGATCGCCACGATGACCAGTTATAGCGCGGATTTTAAGCACCCGGTGTTCTTTCCTAAGCTAGAGATTACAGACACGCTCGCCCAAGTAGTCTCTCAAGCCAACCTAAGCCAAGTGCATATTGCCGAGAGTGAAAAATACGCCCATGTGAGTTTTTTTATCAATGGCGGGGTTGAAGAGCCCTTCCCCAATGAGGAGCGCATTTTAATCCCTAGCCCTAAAGTCCCCACCTATGATCTCTGCCCACAGATGCGCGCACCTGAGATTGCCCAAGCGATCATCTCTAGCATGCGCGCGGGTAAGGACTTGATCATCGCCAACTTTGCTAATGGGGACATGGTCGGGCACACGGGTAATTTTAAGGCTTGTATCCAAGCCATAGAGGCTTTGGATAGCGCGCTAGGTCAGGTGCTCAAAGTGGCTCAGGAATTAGGCTATGCGATGCTTTTAACCAGCGACCATGGGAATTGCGAACAAATGCACAGCGCTAAAGAGGGCGTGCTCACCAACCACACCACTAACCCGGTTTATTGTTTTGTGATGGGGCAAGATGCCAAACAGATCAAGTCCGGCGCACTTAATCATGTCGCTGCTAGCGTGCTCAAACTAATGGGTTTGCCTATTCCTAGCGTGATGGACGACCCCCTATTTTAGGGGATTGCGCTAATTACTAGCCCCCTAGGTGTGAGGGTGGCAATTTGCTTGGTGCAATAAAATGCGGGCAGGGGGCAATACAGGCTATCTTGCGGGGCATTTTGGATATGAAAATGCCCTTCAATGACCCTATCTAGCTTGCCTTGCGCACCTTTGAGGTAGTGTTTTAAACGCTCTTGCTTAAAGCGCACCCAGTCTGCTGGATTCAAATGCCATTCTCTGATCTTTTTCTTTTTGATCGGGCGGGCAACATAGGGGTAAAGTTGGCTGATACGATCCAAAAACCCCAAGATTTTACACGATAGCGCACTGGACAAAAGACGGATGTAAAATTCATACCCCCAGCCCAAGAACAAATCACCATGGGCGATTAGGTAGGTTTGATCTTGATAGGCAAAGGCTAGGGGCTGACACTTGCGGGGGTAAATGGTGGCATATTGAGTCAAGTTAGCCCAATATTTTAAGCCGATGTCGTGATTGCCCTCAAAGTAAAAGATCGTGCTTTTTTGGCTAAGGATACGCAGTTGTTCTAAAATCAAGGCATGGGGTTTATAGCTACTAGGCACACTCCCCATTAAAATTTGGAAAACATCCCCCATTAAAAACAGCTGTGGGGGCGGATTGGCAATTAAGCCATCAAGCAAACGGGGGAGGTGGGGGCTACCCTCTTGGTGGTGGGCATCGGCAACAAAGATCGCCCCCTCCGCCAAAGTCTCCACAAAGGCTCACCCCCCGCCCATGAATTGCAAACACTCCAAACGATCATTTTCTTGTAAAGGGGTGTTGCCCCATTCCTCTTTTTTGACAACCCGTTCATTCAAAGCCACCGCACAAACGCGTTTTTCAATGCCCAAAGTCTGGATCAACGAGTCAATATTGGGCGCGATGACCTCTTGGGCTTGCCCGTTAATGAAAATTTGCATGCACTGCCTTTATAAAATAATGCGCATTATAACAAAACCCCGCCCATTCAGAGCAAAACAAGCACTCTTTTAGCGTGATCTTTGGCACGGACATTATAGAGGGCGTGCAAGATCACGCCCTCTTCATCAATGACAAAGGTTGAGCGGATCACCCCCTCGATCTGTTTGCCATACATGTTCCTAACCCCATAAGCCCCATAAGCCTTGATGGCCTCCAAATGCGGATCGCTCAAAAGCGTGATGCTGAGATTCTCGCTTGTGATAAAATGGCAATGACTCTTGGCATCATCAGGACTAACCCCAATGATCAGTGCCCCCCTAGCCTTAAAGTCGCTTTGCAAAGCGGTGAAATCGCGCGCCTCAAGGGTGCAACCCGGGGTGTTATCTTTGGGGTAAAAATACAACACCACCTTTTGCCCGCGCAAATCCTGCAAAGAAACTTGCTTGCCTTGAGAATCCAACAAACTAAAATTAGGGGCTTTGTCTCCAAATTGTAACGCCATGCACACTCCTTAATACAAAATCACTGCGACCGCTCTATAAAAATCATTTTGGATGTGGATCGCTACAATGTCCCGGTTCAGCCATCTTTAATTGCGCTACCGCCACCCGACCTTTTTCTTCATCAACTAATTTCAAATTCGCACCGCCGACAAATACCCCCATTTTGATATATTGCCGGACAAAATAATTTTTGCCAGATTCCATATCAAGGCTTAAGGTATTGGGGGAGAATTCAGATTCGGTTGCGATGGTGTGTTTGCCTGCTGGCAACCGCATAAAGAAAAACACTTTAGGTGCCGACTCGCCCAAACATTCGCCATCAACCCAAATATCTTTTTTTAGAATGCTGCCAAAAATACCATCGCGATAAACATAGAGTCCGGCTTGACCCATTTCAGGCGCAACAAATTTTTTAGCTTCTTGAGCAAGTGATGATGGTGCTATTCTCACTGTAGCACAACCATAAAACAACACCAAAATAGAGCCACATAAAAACAATTTTTTCAGTGCCGCATAGATCATTTTTCCCTCTGCTTTGAGCGTGGTTTTTGCTTGCAAGCACATCATTTCTCCTTAATACAAAATCACTGCGACCGCCATAGGTCCATGCACACCAAAGACGGTTTTAAGCTCAATATCAGCCGTGCGGCTAGGCCCGCCAATGAGGAGCATATTAGTCGCCAAGCGATCGGGGCTTTGGGCTTTGAGGGCTTCTAAACCCTCATAGAGGTTTTTAACCAGCTTGCTTTTTTCCAGCAAGAAAACACATTTGAGCGTGATGAGAGAGCTTAGGCGCGGACTAGCTGGAGAAGAAACCACACCCACCATGCCCAAGTTAGCAATCCCGCATGTGGCTTTGAGCACTGAGGTATCCACATGGAAAAGGGTGTCTTTAAGCTCCTCCACACTTTGGTTATAAGGGATTTTCACCCATGCATTTTGGCTATCTAGTGCATCTAAATCCAGCGGTAAATCCGTAGCATGCAAAATCTTTTCGCTCTCAAAACCCACCAAAACCTCTTTTAAATCCTGCGCTAAATTCTCTGGGCTAGATTGCACCACTTGGGCGCGATTCAAGGTTTGGAAGTGGATATACTCCTCAAGCAAACTCTCTTTTTCGTCGCGCAACATATTTTTAAAATGCACTCCCTCATGGGCGATGGTGTGCCTTTTGAGGGCATTTTGCACGCGTTCTAAGACAACAGGTCTGCTATTCATAAACCACTCCTTGCAACTGCTTAACTTTGGCATGCAATCCGGCGTTGATAGTGGGCATGTCGCGGTGTTTGAGCCAAATTTTAAGCACCGGGGCATAATCGCCAAACCATTTGCCTAAAGGGGCTAACCAGCCATTGAGCTTTAAAAACGCCCGCCACAAAGCCCCATTAGAAGCCATTTTGGCAAAAGCTTTCATGGCTAGCTCTTCAAGCTTGCTATGCTTGGTGTCCTTGTAACCCCGCACCACGCCCCGCCCTTCGTGGGCTTTCTCACAACGCAAATCCCTAATGAGTTCAGGCAAGGGGATTTTAACCGGGCAGACCTCCCCACACCGCCCACACAAACTACACAAATTGGCAATGTGATCGTAATTATCCAGCCCAAAGAGTTGGGGGGTGATCACCACGCCAATAGGTCCAGGATAAGTGGCTAAGTAGGCATGCCCGCCGATTTTGTCATAAACCGGGCAGTGATTCAGGCATGTCCCACAGCGGATACAGCTTAAAGCCCGATAATATTTTTCATCGGCTAGGATATTAGAGCGGTTGTGATCTAATAAAATGATATGTGCCTCTGTGGGGCCATCTAAATCCCCCTCTTGGCGCGGACCGGTGATGATATTTTGATAGCATGTAATGGGCACGCCCACCGCACTAGGCCCTAACAAACTCACCAAAATAGAGGCATCTTCAAAACTCTCAACCAGCTTTTCAATCCCACAAATAGCGACATGTACATCGCAAGCGGTGGTGGTCATGCGCCCATTGCCCTCATTTTCCACCAACCAAATTGCCCCCTCGTTGGCAATGGCAAAATTCACACCCGAAATCCCCATTTTAAAGCTTTTAAACTCCTCACGCATGTGCTTTCTAGCAATGCCATTGAGCTTTTCAGGCTCGCTCTCTAAGGGAGCGTTTAATTTTTGGTGGAAAATTTCGCCCACTTGGTAGCGGTTTTTGTGGATGGCAGGCACCACGATATGCACGGGGTGTTCATCGATGAGCTGGATAATGAGCTCGCCCAAATCGGTTTCTTTGGCTACAATGCCCTTTTCTTGCAAGAAGTGGTTGAGTCCGATCTCCTCGCTCGCCATCGACTTGCCCTTTAAAATGCGATCGACCTTTTTTTCTTTGGCTAGATTGTAGATGATCTCATTGGCATCTTTGGCACTGCTGGCATAATGCACGATAAAGCCATTGGCTTTAGCCTTTTCCTCAAAGGTTTGCAAGTAGTGATCCAGCCTAGCTAATACCTTGAGTTTGGCATTTTTACCCAATTCTCTGAGCTCCTCCCAATCATGATAACGATTGGCGATTAAGTTTTTGCGGTTGGTGATGAGGGTATCCATTGCCGATCGTAAATTCGTGCGGAGTTGCTCGTCCCCTAGTTTTTCCTTGATGGCGTTTTCATATTCTTGTGCGCTGTGGGCTATCATGCTAGACCCCCTGGAGCAACCCCCACCCTTTGGGCTAAAAAGTCGTAAAAATGCATCGCTTTAGTTTGGCTTTGCATTTTACTCATCGCCCCACTGATGTTTAACAAACAACCCGCATCGGCGGCTAAGACATATTCTACTTGTCGACTCTCAATGTCTTTGATCTTATCTTGCACCATCGCAAAAGAAATCTCGGGTTCTTTGACCGAAAAAGTCCCCCCAAACCCACAACACTCCTCCTCGCGTTCCAATTCCACCAGTTCGACATTTTCTAGTTGGGCGATGATTTTTTTAGCACTCTGAATCACCTTAGCCACCCGCAGGGCATGGCAATTAGAATGCCAAGTGATTTTGACCGGCGCACCAGTATCGGTGTAGCGCACCCCTAATTTTTGATCCAAAAACTCCGAGAGTTCAAAAACACGCCCTGCAAAGTGCGTTACCTCATCATAGTGCGGAGTGCCCTCAAAAAGTTCTTTGTAATCATGTGCCATCATGCCCACACAAGACCCGCTAGGCACGATGATAGGATAATCTTCGCTAAAAAGTCTCAGATTATGCAAAATCACTTGTTTACTCTGATCGTAGTAACCCGAGTTGTAACTGGGTTGCCCACAACAAGTCTGATCCTTTTTAAAGATCACCTCCACCCCCTCTTTTTGTAGTAACTTGATACAATTCACAATGGTTTGGCTATAGACCGCCCCACCTAAACATGTGGCAAAAAAATAAACTTTCATGGCTATCCTTAAAAACTCATTATATCCCTAATTATAGCTAATTTGTGTTTCATTTGTGTTTCAATGGGTAAAAAACTCTGCCAAAATCTCGCCCTCTTTGGGAATGGGAAAAAAAATATCGAGGTTAGGGGAGATGAAAACACGGCTACCCTCCCTAATCACCACAACGGGTTTTAAATTGCTCTTGTCCTTGAGGATTTGGGCGACAATTTGGTTCAAGCCCATGCCACTTTGGCGGGTGAGCTGCATTAAGAGATAATCCCCAAAAAAGTTATTACGCCCAGTTTTGTTAGCAATGCCCGCTGTGAGTGCGATTAAAAGTCCATTTGAGAGGGTGGAGACCAAAAGGGGGAGCCCGTAGCGTTGGAAATTATGGGTCATCATCTCGCCAACCAACCCACTATAGCCCTTAATATCCGCACTTTTGGCATTGGTGAGCATGATATTCACGCCATGGGGGGTGATGATACGGGTCCAAACAATGTCTAGGCGGTATTCCCCAATCTTGTTAGTGTTGTTGTAATACCCTATCACCTTAGACCCCTTAGGGATGAGCACGGCTCTGCCCATGTTGGCAAAAACATCGCTCTCCACTTGGGCGATCACCTTGCCAGCCAACTGGGAGCTAATGGGCGTGATGAGAAATGCTGGGATGAGCTTATCGGCTGTCATGGTCCTTAATAGTTTGTTCTCATGGGTTGCCATATCTTTTTGGGAGAGATTATCAAAGCCATGCGCACCATAATCGGTTGAATCCTCTAAACCACTATCATCGATCTCTTCTTTAGGGGCTTGGGGCTCTAGGGGGGCAAAGGGCTGGATACGCGTGGCTAGAATCTCTAAAACTTGGGGGTCCTCTAGGGGCTCTAGCTCTTGGGGTGGGGGCTTAGCGGGCTTTGGAGCGGGGTTTTTGCTTTGGGTTTGTAGCTGGGCTTGTGGTTGTTCGTTTTGGCTTGCCCTGATTTCTAATTTATCTTGGGTGCGTTGGTAATCTTGGAGTGTGGGGGCGGGGGCTGAAACTTTGGGG
>NZ_FZLB01000005.1:0-14088 GCF_900196775.1 Helicobacter bizzozeronii | reverse complement strand
CCCCCCACCAGAACCAGCCCCCAAGCGTTTTAAGATCGTCTTAGACCCCGGGCATGGTGGGCGTGATTGTGGGGCTATGGGGGTTAGCCATGTGTGTGAAAAGCACATTGTTTTGCATGTGGCTAAATACTTGCAAAAAGAGCTTAAAGAACGCGGGTACATTGTCTATATGACCCGCCACAACGATCATTACATCGGTTTGAAGGAACGCACCGAATTTGCCAATAATAAAGAAGCTGATTTGTTTATCTCCATCCATGCCAACTCAATCCCCAAACATTCCACTTCCAATCCAAAAGGTGTAGAAACTTATTTTCTCTCGCCTGCACGCAGTGAAAGAGCGCGTAAAGTCGCCGAACAAGAAAACCAAGATGATGTGCGGGGCATGGATTATTTTTCCAAAATGTCCTTTTTAAACTCGCTCAACTCCCAAAGGCTGGTGATCTCCAACAAACTAGCCATAGACATCCAATTTGGCATCTTAAGTTTATTACGCCAACATTATCAAGGTGTGATCGATGGGGGTGTTCGGGAAGGTCCTTTTTGGGTGCTAGCCGGAGCACTCATGCCCTCTGTCTTAATTGAAATTGGCTATAACTCCAACCCCAAAGAGTCCAAACGCCTCCAAGACAAAACTTACCAACAATTTTTAGCAAAAGGGATTGCCAATGGCATCCAAAGCTTTTTTGAAAAAAACTATTGATCTCTCTATGAAAAAGCCCAACACCTATAAGTTGGTGCTCTCCTCAGTCTTTTTTGTCCTCTTTGTGATCACCGCTCTAGCCTTGATTCTCTCAGCATTCCAACGCAATTTCTCCCAACTTTTTGCCATTTTTAACGAACCCGGGCATTTTTACGCTATTTTGATCTCCATTCTTTATATCTGTGGCATTTTGATGTCCTTGGGGTATTTCATCGCCACCAGACGCAAGCACTCTTTATTCATCCCCAAATTACTTGTCCTAGTGGGCTGTGTTTTTTTTTGCTATCTCTTTTTGTTCAATCAGGTCAAGCCCAATAATGCGCCCCTGCTCTCTTTCTTGCTCTCTATTTTTTTCTACCTAGCGTTTTTGGGTTTGGGTTTATGGCGTTTTTTGGCTAGATGGCATGCCCCCAGCTCCGCTTGGATCAAATATTTGATCTTTTTTGCGCCCTCCATGAATGTGTGCTTAATCATGCTCTTTGCCTCTAGCTTCCAGCCCTACTTGCTCAAACAGCATTGGCATGCGTGGGTGGATTTTGCCCTTTTTGGCTCCAATCTTGCCTTTTTAATCGCCGTGCTCGCCAAGAGAAAAGAATATTTTGGAATCTACGAATACGCTAATTTATTGGTTCTCATCGCCGGCATTGTGGTTTTTATGTTGAGCGCGCATGTGATCTGGCAAGTGGATCGCTACAACGATGCCCGCTGGGCTTTTTATTTGTTGGGCTTTTTGGGGTGGTATGGGGAATGGATGTATTTGAGCTTTAAAAACGGCGCACCTTCCTAATGCCCTTAAAAAGCAGTTGTCTGTAAAAACAACGCAACGAAAACTCTTCCTTAGCCCCCATTTTATAATGGATGTGTTTGAGGTAGCGTAAAATCTGTTGCCGCTTAAGCTGGCTTTCTTGGACTTTTTGCTCTAAGATGTAATGGGGGATTTTTGTAGGTCTTTTGCAAAAGGCATGCGCTATTTGTGTGTAAAACTTGCCATGCGCTTGGTAGCAAAAACGCCCAAAGACAAAGGGCAAACCCGTTTTAGCATACCAGAGCGTGGCTAAATCCACAAACCCCGCCTTTTCTTGGTAATAAAAGCGTAAAGCCCTATCCCCAATCAGCACCTGCCCTTTTAACCCCAAAACTTGGCAGAGAGCATTAGAAGTTGCTGATTGTGTGTCAATCCCCTCATCTTGCAACACCACAAGCACGCTCAAAACTTTCTTATAACCAATGATCGCACAAGGCGTAACTTGTTTTTTACGCCACGCCACAAAGCCAGCAATGGAGGAAATAAAGCCCGCATCGATGCGCCTAAAGAGAAAATCTTGATTGAGTTTAGCCGGGTAGGTTTTTCTGTGGTTTAAAAATTGTTTAAAACTAATAGGGGTCGGGTAGGCTTTGATAAAGACATCAAAGGGGAGCAAATTCAAATAATCAATCTTGCCAAAGCGCATTTAAGACCTTTTTAAAGCATTAGCAAATCTTACACAAAAAACACAATAAAAAAAGGCGGGTTTCATGTGTCTTGTCAAAAACATAGCCAAGTTATTATATACTAAAAGCCTATTTCAAAAGGAGCGATCATGCAAACATTTATCCAAGAATACAAAGAGATCGAGGCGCAACGCGCGCAAGAGAATATCCCCCCCCTACCTTTAAGCGCAAAACAAGTAGGGAGTGTGGTAGAGATTCTCTTGCACTCTAAAGACAACGCAGAATGCGCCTTTGTTAAGGAATTACTCATCCACAGAGTGAGCCCGGGCGTGGATGAGGGCGCACAGGTCAAAGCGCAGTTTCTAGGAAAACTCGCGCTCAAAAAGCTTACATGTGCGCATTTTAGCCCCTTAGAAGCGGTGGAGTATTTGGGCACGATGCTAGGGGGGTATAATGTTGCCCCCCTCATTGAGGCGTTGCAAAGTGAAGATAGCACCATTGCCAAAGCCGCCTGTCAAGCTTTAAAATCCACTCTCTTAGTTTATAACGCCTTTGAGAGTATCGCCAACTTAAGCAAAACCAACCCCTTAGCTAAAGAAGTGCTAGAATCTTGGGCAAACGCAGAATGGTTTTTAAATAAGCCCGCTCTGCCTGAAAAGCTGGAGTTGTGCGTGCTCAAAATTGATGGAGAAACCAATACGGACGACTTGAGCCCAGCTAGTGATGCCTTTACCCGTAGCGATATTCCCTTGCATGCCAATGCCATGCTCAAAAACCGCGTGGAAAATTACCAAGAACGCCTAAAAAACATCAAATCTCAAGGCGTGCCAGTGGTGTATGTGGGCGATGTGGTGGGCACGGGGAGTTCGCGCAAGAGCGCAACTAACTCGATTATGTGGCATTTTGGCACGGACATTCCCTATGTGCCCAATAAGCGCACTGGGAGCGTGGTCATTGGGGGGGTGATAGCCCCGATCTTTTTTGCCACCTGTGAGGATAGCGGGGCGTTGCCTCTTGTGGCTGATGTGAAAGATTTACACGAGGGGGACATTATTGAGGTTTATCCTTATAAAGGAGAAATCCACAAGCAAGAAAAAGTGGTGAGCACCTTTAGCTTAGAGCCCACCACCCTAGCCGATGAATACCGCGCGGGGGGGCGTATTGCCTTGATCATTGGGCGCGGGCTCACCAATAAGGCGCGCAAATTCTTAGGGTTAGAACCCTCAGAAGTCTTTGCTAAACCCAAACAACCCGCCCAAAGCCAAAAAGGCTACACTTTAGCCCAAAAAATGGTCGGGCGTGCGTGCGCCCTTGAGGGCGTGCGCCCGGGCACTTACTGCGAGCCTTTGACCACCACTGTAGGAAGCCAAGACACCACCGGAGCGATGACACGCGATGAGGTCAAAGAATTAGCTAGCCTGAGTTTTGAAGCCGATTTTGTGCTGCAATCCTTTTGCCACACCGCAGCCTACCCAAAGCCCTCCGATGTGAACCTACAAGCCACTCTGCCCCAGTTTTTCACCTCTCGGGGTGGGGTCGCGCTCAAGCCCAAAGATGGGATCATCCACTCATGGCTCAATCGCATGGGATTGCCGGATACTCTAGGCACGGGGGGAGATAGCCACACCCGCTTTCCTATTGGGATTAGTTTCCCTGCTGGTAGTGGTTTGGTGGCTTTTGCCGCTGTAACGGGCACGATGCCCTTGAACATGCCCGAGTCAGTCTTGGTGCGCTTTAAGGGAGAAATGCAGCCGGGCATTACGCTTAGGGATTTGGTGAATGCTGTCCCCTACTACGCCATTAAGCAGGGTTTGCTCACCGTAGAGAAAAAGGGCAAGAAGAATATCTTCAATGGCAAGATTTTAGAGATCGAAGGCTTGGGGAATATCAAAATCGAACAGGCTTTTGAGTTTAGCGATGCGAGCGCAGAGAGAAGTGCCGCAGCATGCACCGTGCGCTTGAATAAAGAACCCATCATCGAGTATTTGAGCTCCAATATCCAGCTCATCGAACAGATGATTGCTAGTGGGTACGAACACAAAGAAACCTTGAAAAGGCGGGCGCAAAAAATGCAAGCGTGGATTGATAACCCCGTGTTATTAGAACCCGATCTAGACGCAGAGTATGCCGCTGTGATTGAGATCGATCTCAATGAGATCAAAGAGCCCATTTTGGCATGCCCTAATGACCCAGACGATGTGGCGACCTTAAGCGAGGTGCTAAACAACCCCAAACGCCCCCAACAGATCGATGAGGTCTTTATTGGCAGCTGCATGACTAATATTGGGCATTTTAGAGCCTTTGGGGAGATTGTCAAGGGCGCAGGAGCTTCGCCTATTCGCCTTTGGATTGTGCCCCCCACTAAAATGGACGAACAACAACTCATCAAAGAGGGGTATTTTTCCATCTTTGGGGCTGCTGGGGCGCGCACAGAGGTGCCCGGGTGTAGCTTGTGCATGGGCAATCAAGCGCGCGTGCGCGATAATGCGGTGGTGTTCTCCACTTCTACGCGCAATTTTGACAACCGCATGGGCAAGGGGGCGCAGGTGTATTTGGGTAGCGCGGAGCTGGGGGCAGTGTGTGCGCTCTTGGGTAAAATCCCCACTCCAAAGGAGTATTTGGATTTGGTGGCTAGCAAATTAGAAGCGCGCAGGGAGGAGATTTATCGTTACATGAATTTCCACCTAATGGAGCCTATGGCACTTTAGGAGGCTTTTAAGCGCGACCTTAGCTTTTTTCTTTAAGATAGGGGCTTTTAGCAGGCTTTAAGGCTTGTGAAAGGTTGCGGTTTGGATTTAGATTGGGATTTTATGCGCCACGCCTTGCCTCTTTTTGGGCGTGGGCTTGTAATCACTCTTGAGATTTCCTTTTGGGGCATTTTAGGGGCAACTCTTTTGGGTTTTGGTGTGGCTTTGTGCCTGTTTTTTAAGCCCAAGTTTTTAGCCAAACTTGCTAAAGCCTACACAGAATTAGCCCGTAACACCCCCTTAATCATCCAGCTCTTCTTTTTATACTATGGCTTGCACGAGGTGGGGCTCTCCCTGAGTGCCTTGCAATGCGCCGTGCTGGGCGTGATCTTTTTGGGCGGGGCGTATATGGCAGAGAGTTTTTTACTCGGGCTCAAGGCTCTAAGCAAAGTGCAATTTGAGAGTTCATTAAGTTTGGGGCTTTCTAAGTGGCAGAGTTTGTATTTTGTGCTTTTGCCCCAAAGTTTGGCGATCTCTTTGCCCTCGCTGGGAGCCAATACGATTTTTCTGCTCAAAGAAACTTCTGTGGTGAGCGCAATTGCTCTAGCCGATTTAATGTTTGTGGCTAAGGATTTGATCGGGATTTATTATAAAACTGATGAGGCTTTGATACTATTGGTGCTTTTTTACTTGGTTGTGTTATTGCCTCTAAGTTGCCTATTTGTGGCTTTAGAAAAACATTACAAGAGAAAAGCATGCTAGAGGCTTTGCAACTTTTTAACCCTGACAACTTAGCCCGCTTAGGCGAGGGGTTGGCAACGACTTTAAGTCTTGCTCTGATTTCTATTGTGATCGCTTTAATAGGTGGGGTGGGCTTGGGGTTGGCGATGGCTTTTGGAGGACGCTTAGCAAAACTCTTATGCCGGGTGTATTTGGAGAGTGTGCGTATCATTCCGCTATTGGTGTGGCTCTTTATTGTCTATTTTGGGCTGGCTTCTGTATTTGATTTACACATTGGGGCGTTTGTAGCAGGGGTGGTGGTCTTTGCGCTGTGGGGGGTGGCTGAGATGATGGATCTAACAAGGGGGGCTTTAAGCTCTATCTCTAAACACCAAAACCAAAGCGCCACCGCTCTAGGTTTAACACCCTTGCAAACTACCTTTTATATCCTCTTCCCCCAAGCCTTTTTGGCACTATTGCCCTCCAGCGTGAATTTATTCACCCGCATGATCAAAACCACCGCCCTAATCTCCCTCATTGGCGCGATTGACTTACTCAAAGTGGGGCAACAAATTATAGAGGTGCATGTAATTAGCATGCCCCATGCGAGTTTTTATGTCTATGGGTTAATTTTTATTCTCTACTTTATGTTATGCTACCCCCTTTCTTATCTTAGCCAGTATTTAGAGAAAAAATACCAACACAATCGAGGCTAAATGGCAATTTTGCAAACCATCCAATTACAAAAGCATTATGGCGATCACGAAGTGCTAAAGGGCATTGATTTTAGTCTCAACAAGGGGGAGGCGGTGGTGATTTTAGGACCTAGTGGGTGTGGGAAGAGCTCGTTTTTAAGGTGTTTGAATGGGCTAGAGGAGATTCAAGGCGGGCAGATTCTCTTTAATGGGGAGCAAATCGCCCACAGCAAGGATTGGACGAAAGTGCGCCAAAAGATCGGCATGGTGTTTCAAAATTACGAGCTTTTCCCCCATTTAAGCGTGTTGCAAAATATCTTACTCGCTCCTTTGAAGGTGCAAAAGCGCGCCAAAGAGGAGGTTACACAGCAAGCCCAAGCCCTCTTAAAAAGAGTGGGGCTAGAGCATAAAATGCAAGCCTACCCTAGAGAACTCAGCGGGGGGCAAAAGCAACGCGTTGCCATTGTTCGGGCTTTATGCATGCAACCTGAAGTGATGCTCTTTGATGAAGTTACGGCTAGCCTCGATCCAGAGATGGTTAAAGAGGTCTTAGAGGTGATCTTAGAGCTAGCTAGCGAAGGGATGAGCATGGTCATTGTAACCCATGAGATGAAATTTGCTAGAAAGGTAGCCCATCGCATTGTGTTTTTCGATCAGGGCGTGGTGGTGGAGGAAAATAGCCCACAAGGCTTTTTTGAAAATCCCCAATCAGAGCGCGCCCAAAAATTCTTAGAAATTTTTAATTTCTTGGGGGGTTGTTAAATTTTTGTTGCTAAAATGAACCCTTTATTTTAGAATGTGAGGAATGGTCATGCGTAGTTTGAAAATTGCGGGTGTTTTGATGGCGTTGGTGGCGTTTTTTGTGGCGGGTTGCTCCGATCACAAAGCCCATGCCAAAGAAGATGGTTTGGCACTCATTAAAAAACGGGGGGTGCTGAAGGTGGGCGTGTTCAGCGACAAACCCCCCTTTGGGTATATGGACAGCAAGGGGCAGTTCCAAGGCTTTGATGTCTATATCGCCAAACGCATGGCTAAGGATTTGCTAGGCGATGAGAAAAAGATCGAATTTGTCCCTGTGGAGGCAGCCGCGCGGGTGGAGTTTTTAAAATCTGATAAGGTCGATGTGATCATGGCCAATTTCACCAAAACCAAAGAACGTGCGGTGGTGGTGGATTTTGCCAAGCCTTACATGAAGGTCGCTTTGGGCGTGGTGTCTAAAGATGGGGTGATTAAAAAGATTGAGGATTTGAATGGCAAACAACCCTTAATTGTGGATAAGGGCACAACGGCAGATTTTTATTTTTCCAAGCACTACCCTAAAATCCCTTTGCTCAAATACGACCAAAATACCGAAACTTTCTTAGCCCTCAAGAATAACCGCGGAGTTGCCCTAGCCCATGACAACACACTTTTATTTGCTTGGGTTAAGAAAAATCCTGAATTTAAAGTGGGCATCCCTAGTCTAGGCGATCAAGATGTTATTGCCCCAGCGGTCAAGAAAGGCAATAAAGCTTTGTTGGACTGGCTCAACAAAGAGGTGGATACGCTCACCAAGAGTGGCTTTTTCAAACAAGCTTACGATGCCACTTTAAAGCCCATTTATGGCGATGATGTCGATCCTAAAAGTGTGATCTTCGAGTAGGTTTTTAGCCCCTTCTTGGGGCAGGTGTTACCCAAAATTCTTTGCGTATTAACTTCTGTCTGCGTTTAAAAAAACTTAAGCTATTGTGGGTATCATTACGGCTACTTTGACTTTGAGGAGTGCTCATGTTGTTCATGAAAAAAAAGGAGGATGATTCCACCCGCCTTTTAAATCAGGAGAATGAGGAGTTAAGGGCAGTCTATAAAGCTATGAGTCGTTCAACCGCTCTGATTGAATTTGATACGCAAGCACAAGTCATCACCGCTAATGAGAACTTTTTAAAGGTGATGGGTTATTCACTAGAGGAGATCAAGGGCAAATCCCACGCTATTTTTTGTGATACAGAGTATGTCAATGCCCCCGAGTATCGTAAAAATTGGGATCAGCTCCAATCAGGGCAATTCTTGCGGGGGACTTTTAAACGCTACACCAAGCATGGCAAGGCAGTTTTTTTAGAGGCAAGTTACAACCCCATTTTTGACACATCGGGCAAGGTGTATAAAATCATCAAGTTTGCTCAAGACATCACGGCGCGATCTTTGGAATTTAATGACTTAAAGGCTATTTATGGTGCAGTGAATCGCTCGATGGCACTAATTGAGTTCGATCTCAACCTCCATGTCCTCACCGCTAATGAGAATTTTTTAACGCTGATGGGTTACACTCTAAATGAGATTGTGGGCAAACACCATTCAATATTTGTTGAACCAGAGTATGCCGCCAGCTCCACTTACGCCCAAAATTGCAAGAAGGTTGTTTCAGGGGATTTTATCAGCGGCACCTTCAAGCGTCTGACCAAGAATAAAGATGTTGTCTATTTGGAGGCGACCTATAACCCCGTTTTTGATGAGAGTGGCAAGATTTATAAGATTGTCAAGATCGCCCACGATGTAACGCACAAAGAGGACAGCACCCAAGCAAAATTCAACATGATTGTGGATCTCATCAAGGAGAGCCAACAGCTTACCAGCAATGGGAGCGCGATGATTGAAAAAACGACAGATAATATCCAAAATGTAGCCGATGCCATGAAGAACAACACGCATTTGGTGAATACCTTGAGCACGCAATCTGAGTCTATCTCTAGCATCACCCAGACGATCAAGGACATCGCCGATCAAACCAATTTATTAGCCTTGAACGCCGCCATTGAGGCTGCCCGTGCGGGCGAACATGGGCGAGGCTTTGCCGTGGTCGCTGATGAAGTGCGCAAACTAGCCGAGCGCACGGGCAAATCAGTTGCTGAAATTGGGGCGATTGTTGGCTCGATTCGCGAGATCACTTCTCAGGTAGTGGTGAATATCACCGCTGGCATGGCATCTGCAGACAAAACTGCGGAATTATCCTACCAGAGCAAATCTTTAATGGATCAAATCAAAATCGCTAGCGACAATGTCGCGCAAAAAATGGGTGTTTAAAGGAAAAACATGGCAACTTCTCAAAAACCACTGACCGTAGTCTTAGAAGCCTTATCTTTGGGCAAACGCAATAAATTAGATGCGTTAGGGGAATTTGTTGATTTGGTCTCTTACCCGGGGACTCCTCAAGAATTAGTCTTGGAGCGCGCCAAAGATGCCGAGATCATCATTTTAAATAAAGTTAAGCTGGATGGGGACACACTCAGAGCCCTTAAAAAACTCAAATGTGTTTGCATCACCGCAACGGGCATGAACATGATCGACCTTGAGGTGGCTAAAGAGTTGGGCATCCAGATTAAAAATGTGGTGGGTTATTCCACCCATAGTGTTACCATGCACACCTTCGCACTCGCCTTTAGCTTGCTCTCTAACATGCCCTATTACGATCACTATTGCAAGAGTGGGGAATATTGCAATAGTGAGCTTTTTTCGCATTTTAATAAGGATTTGATGTCCCTAGAAAATAAAGAATGGGGGATTGTGGGGCTGGGCAATATTGGCAAAAATGTCGCACGCTGTGCCAGTGCTTTTGGCGCGCATGTGAGTTACACCTCCACCAGCGGGCGCAACCACGATGACACCTACCCGCAAAAGTCTTTAGAAGCCCTGCTCCAAACTAGCGATGTGATCAGCATCCACGCCCCCTTAAATGCCCAAACGCATAATCTCATCCACGCCCAACACTTCCCGCTACTCAAAAATAAAGCGATTTTGATCAATGTCGGGCGGGGCGGGATTGTCAATGAAGAGGCACTCGCCCAAGCCCTTAAAACTCAGGACTTTTATTATGCTAGCGATGTCTTTGAGCAAGAACCCATGCGCGCCAATCACCCCTTTTTAGACCCTGCCATACAGCCCAAACTTTTGCTCACCCCCCACATCGCTTGGGGCTATGGCGACACCATTAAAAAACTCATCGCCGCCACGATTGAAAATGTCAAGGACTATTTAAAAGGGCGTGCTTAGTATAACTTGCATAGCCCAACATCTGCCATATTACCCTTAATCTTGTTCTTAGTGCCCTTATACTATACTCTAAACTAAGACTGAATGCGAGAAAGAGAGTGTGGTATTTTTCCAAGTTTTCAAGAATCACTAGGGTTAGCGGGGGGTTTGGGCACTTTGTTTTAGGGCTGGGTGTGGTGTTAGCAGTGGTGCAGGGAACAGGCTCTAAGGTGGAGTCTGTAACCGGTCAAGGGGGTTCTAGTGCTAAAAACCTAGACAAGTACATTAAAGAAGCTCTAGGGAAATCTAAGAAAGAATTACACCAAGAGTCTCCCAAACGCTCTCAAAAACAAACACAAGAGGAGAGCAAACAGGCTAACAAGTTAGGCTCTCCTAAAACACCTAGCCCAGAAACAGAGGGCAGGGCAGATAACATTGTGGGCGGGATTGCCATCACGGTTAATAACGATCCGATCACGCTTTATCAAATTGAGACCCAAGAGAGAGAACAGCATGTCAGCCGCCAGCAGGCTATTAATGCCTTGATTCTCCAGCGTATCCAAGCCCAAGAGATCAAACGCCTAAAGATTGACATTGAAGATGATAAAATCGATGCTGAGATTGAAAATATCGCGCGGCACAATGGCATGGACACCCAAGATTTTATGCGGACCTTAGCTGGGGAGGGTATTAACCCAAGTGCCTACCGAGCCCAGCTCAAAAAACAGCTAGAAACTAGGGAATTGCTCCGCAATATCTTGCTTTTCAATGTCAATACCAATAGCGAAACCAAAATGCGTGAGTATTACAACGCCCACAAGGATGAATTTAGCATCCCTAGTGAGATCATCACGATTCGTTACATGGCTAAGGACACTAAAACCCTCACCCAAGCCCTTGAGAATCGCAATGTGGAAATTCCCGGGGTAACCCACAATGAAGAAAAAATCCATGTCAAATCTTTAAACCCGCAGATCGCCCAAATGTTCCTTTCGACTAAAGAAAATATGTTCACGCCGATTTTGAATGCGGGCGGGGGGAACTATGTTTCCTTTCTCATTAAGCAGAAACTGGGCAAAGAGAATGTGTCGTTTAGCCAAGCAAGAAACTTCATTGCCGGCAAACTCATTGAAGACCAACAAGATAAAATCCTAGCCGAATATTATGAGAAGTTGCGGGTCAAGGCCAAGATTAGGTTTTTGCGCCAATAGAGTTAGCTTGTGGAGCAATTAGCGTTCATCTATAAAGACTCGCTCTTTAGTGTCGCCATCTTGGTTTTCATCATTGGGAGCGTGATCTTGATGGATTATTTGCGCTCGGCTCTAGCGCACCGCCGTAACCTCAAAACCCTCAATGCGCTTTCACGCTCCTACTCCCAAGTGGAATTAGCTTACGAAGTCCAACAACTCTTAGCCAAAGAGCAAGAAAATGCTCTAGAGGTCTTGGGTTTTAAAACCTGGATGTTTTTAGCCAAACACTATGCCAAATATGGCAGTAGCGAACAGGCGATTAAAATTTACTTGGCTTTGTTGCCCAAATACCAAAATGATCGCATCGCTATTTTGGAGAGTTTAGCCAAAGCCTATATTGATATGGGCTATGTGCAAAAGGCACGCGATATTTTAATTGAAGTGTTACGCATCGATCCGGGAAACACGCGCGCCCTGCACGCCATGGTGCAAGCCCATGAAATCATGTGCGAGCCCAAAAAAGCCTTGCAGGTCTTGGAATGCTTAGATGAGCTAGGGACCAGCGGTTTAGCCAACACCTATTATTACTTGCAAATGCAAATTCTCATTGAGCAGGATTTGGGTTTGGAGGATAAAAGCTTTGCCATTCTCACACTGGGACACCAACAACCCAAACTCTATAAACTCGCACTCAGGCATTGCAAAAACCACCACAAACCCCTATTCTTACAAGAAATCACCTACTTAGAAGAGGCAATGCCCTACATAGACCTTCTATGGGATATTAAAAAAGAAGAGATTCAACCTTTTTTAGAGAGTTTGCACCCCAAGCTTTTAGAAGTGTTCGTGGCAAAGGGTTATGTGGAGGGGGTGTGTGATACGCTAGAGCTAGAGATTTTTAAAACTTTCCATGCCAAATACCAGATCAATTTGAATTTTAGCTACCAATGTTCTTTTTGTAAGAGTCTCTCCCCCTTTGAGAGTTATCGTTGTTTGGTTTGCGCCCAGATTGGACCTAAGGAAGTGGTTTTGGGTATTGAGAAACACCCCAATGACTATAGCAAAAATGGCAATTTGAATTAGGAGGATTGATGAAATGCATTGAGCTTTTTTGTGATGGATCGTCTTTGGGTAATCCGGGCTTTGGGGGGTATTGTGCTATCTTGCGTTATCAAGGTGTGGAGAAGATCATTGCCGGATCAGAGAGCCACACGACCAATAACCGCATGGAGCTTAGAGCCGTGAATGAAGCCTTAAAAGCCCTTAAAGAGCCATGCCAAATTGCCCTTTATAGCGATTCGACCTATGTTTGCTATGGGATTAGCCATTGGTTAGAGGCATGGGTGCTTAAGGACTTTGCTAAGGTCAAAAATGCCGATCTGTGGCGTGAATTTGTGGGCTTGCGCGCCCCCCATGAAATCACCACCCATTGGATAAGGGGGCATAGCGGGCATGCTGAAAATGAAAAATGCGACAAGCTGGCTAGAGAGCAAGCCTTGCAACACAAAATCGCCAATAGGGGGCAATGAGATGTTACAAACACTTCAAGAATGCTTGGGTTATGCCTTTAAAGACCCTGATTTGCTCCAACAAGCCCTAACGCATAGGAGTGCCAAAGCCCATAAAAATAACGAACGCTTGGAGTTTTTAGGCGATGCGGTGTTGGACTTGGTGGTGGCTGAGATTTTATTTGCGCGTTTTGGGGATTTGCAAGAGGGCGATCTCTCTAAAATGCGCGCCTCTTTGGTCAATGAAAAGGCTTTTTTTAAACTAGCTCTGCTTTTAAATTTGCAAGATCACATTTTGATCTCAGCGGCTGAAGCCAATAACCACGGGCATAGCAAGCCCTCCATTCTTGCTAGTGCCTTTGAGGCTTTGATGGGGGCGATTTACTTAGAAAGCGGGCTAGAGCCCATTAAAACCTTGATGCAAAAGCTTTTTAAGCAAGCCTACCCCAATCTCTCGCTTCAAGAGCTTTTCATGGACTATAAAAGCGCATTGCAAGAACTCACCCAAGCGCGTTTTAAGGTCGTGCCCACTTACACGCTCAAAAACGAGAGCGGTCCTGATCATGCCAAACAATTTGAGATGCAAATTTTTATCTTAAACAAACTCTATGGCACTTGCAAGGCTAGTAGCAAGAAGCAAGCCGAACAGCTTTGCGCCCAAGTGGCTTATGAGCAATTAAAAGAGATGCCATGAACACTTTAGGTCGGATCTTAAGGCTAACCACCTTTGGCGAATCGCATGGGTCTATGGTGGGGGGGGTTTTAGAGGGCGTGCCTGCTGGGCTGGTGTTGGATATGGATTTGATCCAAGCCGAGGTCAATCGGCGTAAAAGCGTGCATGTTTTCACTACGCCTAGACAAGAGCTAGATAAAATTGAATTGGTGAGTGGGGTTTTTGAGGGCAAGAGCACGGGCGCGCCCATCGCCTTACTGGTGCATAACCACAATATCAAAAGCAAGGACTATGACAACCTCAAGCAGAGTTTTAGACCCGGGCATGCCGATTTCACCACTTGGGCTAAATACGGGCTTAGGGATCACAGAGGCGGGGGGCGCAGCTCGGCTAGAGAGAGTGTTATTAGAGTGGGGGCGGGCGCGATTGCCAAACTTTTATTACAAGAGTTGGGGCTAGAGGTGATGGGGGGGGTT